>JBGTHH010000491.1:0-4108 GCA_041746275.1 Pirellulaceae bacterium
CATCGCTCGCCCCTTGTTCGGCAATCACCAGACTCGCCAGATACGGCGGAAGCGAAACCTTTGCAGGCTCGCCAAATGCCACGGCGATGCGTTGGCCGTACAATCCGTATTCGTCTAACGCACGACGCCAGTTGTCCACACGTTCGACATCGGACTCGATCACGATGAGTTGGAATTCGGTGTCTTCGCAGAGTTGCAGCAGCCACTCCAGGCCCGGTGCCTGCCATACCACGGCATAGCCTCGTTCGCCCTGGATAGTCTGCACGATGTCTCGCAGTCGTCCCGCGCTCGCGGAATCCGCCAGGGAGATCGGCTTGGGAGTGTACTCATGTCGCAACACGGCACCATCTTGGCGAGCACCAAAGCAGTAAATCCGGCCAGTGACCGTCACCACCAAGAGCTTATCATCGGCTGCCACCAGGGAATGAACGTCACCCTCGACGCCCTCCCACGCATCTTCAAAGCTTAGTTTCCGGTTGCCAACGGTGATTGTCGTACGGACACCCGGCATTCCCGCACCTTGATAGACCTTGTCTTCGTGCAGGTCGCGATTACGCGCTTCGTCCAGCACCACTTCGCCTCGTCGCACATCCGCCGAGGCGAAGTAGCTGCCCGGGACACGCCCCGGCGAGGGCAATTCAAACGACTTCAACTCGCCGGTTTTTCGATCGAAGATCGCGGGGTAAGCCTGTCCACAAGGCACGATCAGATCATCGCCTTGAATCACCAGATAGCCCTGTGGCGTGACTCCGCCAAACGCTTCCGCGCCGTGCGGGTGGATGCCGTACACGTTACCGCTGTCATCGTTGCGCCAGATGACTTCGCCGCTGTTCGCGTCGACACAGTAAATAAAGACTCCCTCAAAACTCCAGACCCCTGCGGCAAAGTACAACTTGCCCTCATGCAACACCGGACCACCACGAACCGGCCACAGCGAGATGAGTCGGCCGTTACCCAAGACCTTACGCGACGTCGGCGCGGCGACCGTCTTCCAAATCAATTCGCCGGTAGCGGCCGACAAGCAATACACATTTCCGTCATCCGCTCCAAAGGCGAGGCGATCGTCCCAGGCGACGGGAGCGAAACGCACGGGGCCAGCGGCGTGGAATCGCCAAAGCTCACGACCCGTCTCGGTGTCGAAAGCGGTTACGCTGTCGTTATACGACGACGCGATGAACATACGTTGCCCAAGCACGATCGGCTCGTAACCCGCATCAAAATGGAGTCGCGGAGTGCGGAAGGCCGGCTTCAACGGTGGCAAGTCACGCGTCCACAGCAATTGCAAGTTGTCGGGCAAGGCCCCGGGACTTGCGGCACTGCGCGCCGCGTCGTGTCGCCACATGGGCCAGTCGTTGGCCGTAGCGAAAGTCGAGTGCAGCGTGAAAAGTACCGCACCCATCCACAGGCAAGTTGCTACCGGGATATGGCTGCAGCGAGAAAACTCCGGGCACCTCATTCGTGGCTGCTCATGTGACGTTGGCATAAGTGTTGAATTCTCCATGAGATCAAGCTCGTCGCTGGATTCTGTCGGAATCCGAGGGATGCGTTTTCAGGGAAGGACTAACCCGCATTCTAGTCCAAGATTCTCGTCCATGGTGAGCGAACCGGGGCGGCCAGTCGCGTATAATGCTACCGCATCCGGGATCGTTACGAGTGACCTTGGCTACAGTAAATTGAACACAAGGAACGTGCATGTGAAACCAACTCCAGGTCAACGTTTTCGACAATCGATCGAAGAGGAATCTCCGTTGCAGGTCGTGGGGGTTATCAATGCCTACTGCGCCAAACTGGCGGAACGGGCTGGCTTTCGCGCGTTGTATTTATCGGGTGCCGGTGTGGCCGTTGCGTCCCACGGGTTGCCCGACCTCGGCATGACAACGCTGGTCGATGTCCTGCAAGATGTCCAGCGCATTCGTTCGGCCACCGAGTTGCCGCTGTTGGTGGATTGTGACACGGGCTGGGGCAGTCGGCTGACGATGGCGCGTACGGTGAAGGAAATGGAACGAGCGGGAGTCGCGGCCATCCATATTGAGGATCAAGTCGACGCCAAACGCTGTGGCCATCGTGCCGGAAAGCAGCTTGTGACGAGCGACGTGATGGTCGATCGACTCAAGTCGGCGGTCGACGCTCGTCGCGATCCCAACTTCGTGATCATGGCGCGAACCGATGCCGTGGCTGTCGAGGGCATCGACTCGGCAATTGCCCGCGCGCACCATTACGTCGCGGCCGGGGCGGACATGATCTTCGCCGAAGCTCTGACCTCGCACGATGATTTTCAGCGCTTTGCCACGGCCATGCCGGTGCCGGTCCTGGCCAACATGACCGAGTTTGGTCGTTCGCCACTGTTGACACTCGACGAACTACGCGATGCGGAGATCAAACTCGTGCTGTATCCGCTGACCGCCTTTCGCGCGATGAGCCTCGCCGCGGACCACGTCTATCGAACCGTGCGGGAGATGGGGACGCAAAAAAGTTGCCTGAATGAGCTGCAGACGCGCGACGACCTCTATAACGTTTTGAATTACGAAGCCTTCGAGCGACAACTCGACGGTGACTAGCCGAACCATTTGTTCCTGTGAAGTCGAGGAGATCGATCATGTCGCACGCATCACCCCAACACGCCGCTGGTCTCGAAGGTGTCGTGGCCGGATCTACGCAACTGAGTACTGTCGGCCAAGCGGGCCAAGGGCTGACCTACCGAGGTTATGGCATCGAAGAACTAGCCGCACAAGCGACCTTTGAAGAAGTCGCATGGCTGTTGCTGCGTGGCGAGTTGCCGACGCGCGACGAGCTGCACGCGTATCGAGAACGGCTGATGTCGCTACGTCACCTGCCGCTACCGTTGCGAGCCGTCTTGGAGCAGCTACCTGGAACGGCGCATCCGATGGATGTGCTGCGAACCGGCTGTTCCGCACTAGGATGTTTGGAGCCCGAGGGCGAGCATCGATCGGGACTGGATATCGCGGACCGCCTACTGGCTGCTTTTCCGTCCATGCTGTTGTATTGGCATCACTTCCAAACGACGGGTCAGCGCATCGAAGTCAGTACTTCAGACCCGTCGATTGCAGCGCATCTACTGCATCTGCTGCAAGGTCACCCGCCCACCGAACTGCACGAGCGAGCCTTGGATGCTTCGCTGATCCTGTACGCGGAGCATGAATTCAACGCGTCCACGTTCGCCGCGCGGATCGCCACGTCGACGCTGTCGGACATCTATTCCGCCATCACCGCCGCCATCGGCACGTTGCGCGGCCCGTTGCATGGTGGAGCGAATGAGGCGGCTTTCGAGTTGATCGACCAGTTCTCCACACCCGACGACGCGGAACGCGGCATCCGGGAAATGCTGGGGCGGAAGGAAAAAGTGATGGGCTTCGGCCATCGAGTGTACCGCACGGGAGATCCGCGTTCTGACATTATCCAAGAGTGGGCTCGTCGGTTGTCCGCGGAGACGGGTGACACACGGCTTTTCCCCATTTCGGAACGCATCGATCAGATCATTCGTCAGGAAAAGCGATTGTTTCCCAACCTCGACTTTTATTGTGCCAGCGCCTATCACTTCCTCGGGTTGCCAACGCCGTTCTTCACGCCATTATTTGTGTGTGCCCGCACGTCGGGTTGGTCCGCGCATGTGTTGGAGCAACGACACGACAACCGGTTGATTCGTCCCAGTGCCATCTATAGCGGTCCGCCAGCCCGCGCGTTTGTCGCGTTAGACGCGCGATCGAGTTCTCAACAATAAAATCTCCACGACAGGCTCGCGATGCATGGATTCAAGACCACGAACGTTCCGCCTGATCCGGTGCTCACTGAGATCACCGACTACGCGCTGCGCGCCGACGTAGGTGGTTCGGAAGCGTACGCCACGGCGCGGCTGTGCCTGCTGGATAGTCTCGGCGGCGCGCTACTGGCACTGAACTTTCCCGAATGCACCAAATTGCTCGGGCCGGTGGTGCCAGGAGCCTCGCTCGTCGGTGGAGCCCGTGTACCCGGAACAAACTTCGAGTTGGATCCGGTTCAGGCGGCGTTCAACTTCGGCACGATGGTTCGCTGGCTGGACTACAACGACACTTGGCTGGCCGCCGAATGGGGACATCCCTCCGACAACCTG
>JBGTHH010000492.1:0-6476 GCA_041746275.1 Pirellulaceae bacterium
GGTCGAGAACGGCGTGCGTTATGTGCAGCTCTTTGATTGGGGCTGGGATTTTCATGGCACGGGAGTTGGGGAGGGGCTGACTTCGGGATTGACCAACAAGTGTGCCACGATGGACAAGCCGATCGCCGCATTGATTCACGATTTGAAGGAGCGTGGCATGTTCGACGAGACGTTGATTATTATCGGCGGCGAGTTTGGACGCACACCATTTCGTGAAGGCCGCACGGCCAAGAGCGATATCCTCGGCCGCGATCACTATCCCGATTGCTACTCGATGGTGTTAGCGGGGGGCGGCGTGAAGGGCGGACTGACGTACGGCGAGTCGGACGAACTTGGCTTCCGCGTCGCCCGCGACAAGGTTCACATTCACGACCTGCAAGCGACGATCCTGCACTTGTTGGGCTTCGACCACGAGCGTCTCACCTATCGCTTCCAAGGGAGGGACTATCGCCTGACCGACGTGCATGGACAAGTCGTAAGCGGCCTTCTGGCGTAATTCGCGGACCCGGGAAACGATGACTTGCCGATCGCCATCAAGTCATGATCAGGCCAAGATCGGCCGCACGACGTGGCCGCTGACATCCGTCAGCCGGAAGTCTCGTCCTTGGAAGCGATATGTCAACCGACGGTGATCGATGCCCATCAGATGCAGCATCGTGGCGTGTAGGTCGTGGACATGCACGGCACCGTCCACAGGAGCATAGCCCAAGACATCGGTCGTGCCATGGGTGTAACCTCCGCGCACGCCACCGCCAGCCATCCACATCGAGAAGGCGCGCATATGATGATCGCGTCCTGCGCCGCCTTTGTTCGTTTGTGCCATCGGCGTTCGCCCGAACTCGCCTCCCCAAATGATCAAGGTGTCGTCGAGCAAATGGCGCTGCTTCAAGTCCTGCACCAAAGCCGCCGAGGCCCGATCGCATAAGCCGGCGCACACGTTCATGTAGTGTGCGAGATCGTTGTGATGGTCCCAACCGCGATGATAGAGCTGGATAAAGCGAACGCCGCGTTCGGCCAATCGGCGGGCCAACAAACAGTTCGCCGCGAACGAACCGTCCGCTCCGGAAGTGCCGTAGAGGTCGAGTACATGTTGCGGCTCGTCGGCGAAGTCCGTCAATTCGGGGACGCTCATCTGCATGTTGAAGGCCAGCTCGTATTGGCTGATCCGCGTCGCGATCTCGGGGTCGGCGACGACCTCGCCGCGCAACGCGTTGAGTTGAGACACGGCATTGATCACGTCGCGTTGTCGCTGACGAGCGACGCCGGCGGGATTGTCCAAGTAATGCACCATGGCACCGTTGGAATGAAAGGGCACTCCCTGCAACCGACCCGGCAGGAACCCCGCGCTCCACTGTCGCGTGGCGATCGGTTGTGGGTTCCGTCCACCGACACTGGTGAGCACGACGAATCCCGGCAGATTCTCGGTTTCCGCGCCCAATCCATACAAAATCCACGATCCCATGCACGGGCGCCCGGAAATCGCCGTCCCCGTATTCATCATCGTGTGGGCGGGGTCGTGGTTGATCTGATCCGTATGCATCGAGCGGATGATGCAGATGTCATCGGCAATACCGCCAAGATGCGGGAACAACTCGCTAATCCGCTGGCCCGATTCGCCCCAATTGTGGAACTTGGCCAACGGTCCTAAGCAGACGAGTCGCTTGCCTTGCAACTGGGCGATCGGCTGCCCGGCGGTAAAGGACTCGGGCATGGGTTTTCCATCCATGGCCTGGAGCTGCGGCTTTTCGTCGAAGCTCTCGAATTGCGATGGTCCACCCGCCATGCACAAGAAAATGACTCGCTTCACGCGTGGCGGGATGTGCAATGGTTGCACTACACCTCGCGAACCGCTTGCGACGACTTCGCCAGGCTCGCCCATAGTCGGCGACGATGGCAGCAGCGAGCCCAGACTCAAGGCTCCCAGTCCCAACGAGGTTCTGCTCAGAAAGCTGCGCCGGTAAAGCGGAAGTGGATTGTCGTAGGGATTCATACTGCGGCCCAACACTGTGATCATTGTGAACTACGGCAACTCCACGCGATAGAGATGTTTCTCCGAGCGTATCAAAAAGGCGTTATCGACGACGGCGTAGGAAGCGAGCGTCGCTTCACCAAGTTCGTTCTGGCCCAGTTTCTCGAAGGCAATTCCGTGTCGAATGACGGTGGTCTCTCCCTGTTCGCTTTGAAAGTAGATCCGGCCTGCGGCATAAAGCGGCGAAGCCGAGTAGTTGCCGCCCAGTCGCTCCTCCCAATGCACCTCGCCGGTACGCGCGTCGAGGCAACTCGCCACCCCTTTGTCGGCGACCATATACAGTAAATCCTCGACAACTAGCACCGACGGAGTGTGCGGAGCTTGGCGATCGGTGCTCCACGCCACATGCGTTTCGGTCACATCACCTTGACCATCGGGACGGATCGCGAGCAGATTGGGACGGTTGTATCCTGTGCAGACAAACACCAAGCCATGGGCGAAGACCGGCCTCGGAATCACGGAGTAGCCATCGCCATAATCGACACGCCACAACTCCTCGCCCGTGTCCGGATCGAGCGCCGAAACCACTCCGCTACCGGGACTGATCAATTGTGGTTGACCGTTCACTTCGATCAACGTCGGCGTGCTGAACGAAAACTTCTTGCCGGCGTCCACGGGTCGAGGCGTTTTCCAGTTAATTGCTCCGGTTCGCTTGTCGAGTGCCACGACAAACGGGTCGGTCGCACCATCACAACTGAAAATGAGCTGATCGCCAACCAACAACGGAGTTCCCCCATTGCCATGTACGGGCGGGTAGGCCAGTTCGCGGTTCCGCCACAAAACTTTGCCATCGCGACTGACACAGGCCGTTCCTTGATGTCCGAAGTGAACATAGATATGCTCGCCGTCGACGATCGGCGTGGGACTGGCGTGACTGTTCTTGCTGTGGATTTTCGGTGCAGTAGCCCCATCTTGGGAGAACACGTCGACGTCATTCTGTATCTCGCCCGTCGCGGCATCGAGCATTAATAGTCGCAACGTATAGTCCTCGCTGCCTTCGTTCGGCACGGCGGCGGTCAGGTAGATACGGCCATCGGCCACCACCGGCGACGACCAGCCCTGACCGGGAATCGCTTGCTTCCAAGTCACGTTGCGGGTGTCGCTCCACTCCACGGGAACGTCGGTCGCGGACGCGTGTCCATTGCCCTCGGGTCCGCGAAACTGGGGCCAGTCGCCGCCGTGACTGTGCGGCACCTGAAGGCACATGCAACCGAGGAATATGAACAGGAACGACTTGGCGGGGTGACCAGGCATGGATTTCTCCTGAGATTGGCGGGCGATACGCAGTGTAACGTGAGGGCGGCGGAAGGAGTTCACTGTTTACTTAAGAGGATCGAATTACTTAAGAGGATCGAAGGTCTTGCCATGGTGCTGATACCAAAGTGCGAGCGACGCCAGCTCCGTCTGGACCCGATCACTCGGCTCCACAAAGCGGACTTCGCGCGGAGCCACGAGCGCGACGAGTTGGCGGATGTCGAAGCGTTCTAGCAAACCGAAACAAAACAGCTCGGGTTTTTCATTCACAGCGTCGTTGCGTTCGATTGTCTGTCGCAACGACCCGAGCGCGGCTTGCAGTTCCACGCGATCGATGGCCGTTGTTTCCAGGTTCGCCGCGACCAACGCGGCCAAGCTAATACGTTCGCCCTGTGCATGGATCGTGACCGTGGTGGCGTGGCGATCCGACTTCAACCAACGCGCAACGGCACCAAGCTGACTGGCTTGCAGGCCCAGCGGACGATCGCCCACGGCCTCGACCAACAATGCGAACAGGAAATCGCGACTCTTGATCTTCGACTCGCCCAAGTAGAATGGATCGACCGCCAATACATTCACGCCTTCATCGAGCAATTGTTGAATTCGGGCCACTGTCGAGACGCGTCCCGCATCGGCAACCACGATCACCGTCCGCGGAGCCGCGGGGATCGAGAACTCCACGGCCGGCACCGTCCAAGCGTCGCCGCAGCGCAACTGCCACCAACGCACGTGATGGTTGCCCATGGTCTCTTGCGCGACTTCTCGTGCTTGAACGGTGTACGTCGGGGCTCGCACCAACTCACGCAATCTCGCTTGCTCGTTGGCGGCCCAAGTCGCATCCGGAACTTCTGGCAAGCGACCATCACGCGGGAGGCTTTCGCTAAGCTGCGTCGCGAGCGTTTGAAACGTGGCATTGGTTTCGGGCAAGGGGACCGTCAGTTCCTCGGCGGTTTTCAACTCGTCTTCGCAGGCCAGCTCTTCAGCCACGAACGACAAATCGTCTGGATAAAAGTGTTCCGCGAACATGCGATACAACGCCTCGCGATTGTCCTGCTCGAAATTGTGATTGCCAGGTTCGTAGTTCACGTGCGAACGTAGCCGCGTCGATTTGCCATACAACCGATAAATCGGCTCGGCGACATCCCAGAGCGGCTGGAGGGCGTGTCCCGAGGCGAAGCAACAGTTGTCCTTGGCGTTGAACGTCAGCAAGGCCGCTCGTGGAGCGAGCATGGCTGTCAAATGAGCATAGTCGGCTACCGTCGCCATATCGCAAGGAGTCTGTTCCGAGTCGCCCAAGTCCGAGTGGTTGCGAATTCTGGTCAGGAAGCTCGAATAGCCTGCGACGGGGTTGGTCAAGGTCACGCGCGTGTCGAGTGAGCTGATGAAAATCGTTTGCCAGCCACCGCCGGAAAGGCCCGCCACCGCGACCCGCGAGGGATCGGCGAATTCATGATCGAGTAACACATCCAGGCCGCGTTCGAGGGCCAGATAGAATGGGGCCAAGCCACTGGTGCCGCAGAGATTGAGTTGATTCATGCGATAGTGCATCAGCCCCGACGCGTTCAACTGTCCCATGCCCAACCATTCGACGTTCAAGGCCAACATGCCGCGTTTTGCCTGATTGATGCAGCGAATTTGCTTGTACCGAGCCGCCTTGCCTGTGCCGTCGTGCCCATTGACGTTCATCACAACCGGCGTTTTTCCGGATAGATTGGTCGGCTCATACAACAGCGCGGGAATCCAGAGACCCGGTAACGCCTCGAATCGCAACTTGCGAATCACGTAACCGTCGCCTCCCGTGATCGTCTCGAACCACTCCACCTTCTTGGCCGCGGCCCGCCACTGCGTCGCTTCGCCGCGAAAGACCACCTGGGATAACATCTGCTCGCGCCACTGCCCTGCCAGCCGCTCCCACTCGTCCACCGATTCGACTGCGGGAACCTTGGGAACGCGTGCTTCACAGTAGTTCTCGACTTCGGCCAACGCCAAGTCAGGTCCAATCACCAGACGCGACAACATCTCCGACAATGGGGAATCGTCCTCGGCGGGACAGACACCAGTACCGTACAAGGTGACCAATAAGACTAAGACGCTCGAAGCTGCGAAGGAGGCTCTCATGGGCGGGATCTGACCAAATGCGGCGGGGAAGTTGAGTTCAGGGCGAGCCATCATCATAATGTGCAACGCGTCAGCCGGAAACGTTGGCTCGCGCGAAATCGACGACAAACGGCCGACATCCCCTGACCATCCTCCCGGAGGCTCGCCTGGTTATGACTGACATCACGCGTATCAACGTGCTCACACTGGGTCTGCGATCCACACTGGTCCTGGGAGCGGTCTGTTGTTTTCTCGCGACAACCACAGCTCAGGACGACCCGCGTCGATTTCGATCCGAACCGCCAGTGATCGAATCGTCCTGGGATGATCTCCTGGAGGGAATCCAGACCACTGCGGACTGGGAGCGGCATCGGCAGGTGTTACGACGACGATTTCTCGAACTGATTCGCGACTCCCACAAACCGGAGAAGCCGCCGCTCGATTTGCGAATCCATGAGGAAACCCAAGTCGAAGGGGTCTATCGGCGGCTGTATATCAGCTATCAAGTCGAAGCGGATGAACGCGCCCACGCTTACTTGGGGATTCCAATCGGTAGTGAGGTTCCAGGTCCGGCCATTGTCGCGCTGCATGGTACGACTGCGGAAGGGACGAAACAGACGGCCGGACTCGACGGCAATCCCGATAAAGCGTTTCTGGACCATCTCTGCCGCAGAGGTTACGTGGTCATCGCACCCGAGCATTTTGTTTCCGGCGAACGCATTCCCGCGGAGGGCCCCTACGAGACCGCACGCTTCTATGAGAAGCATCCAGAGTGGACGGCGATGGGCAAATTCACCATGGAACACAGCATCGCGATCGATGTCCTGGAGACCCTCTCGGAGGTTGACCCGCAACGAGTCGGGGCGATGGGACATTCGCTCGGCGGACATGGTACGTGGCTGCTGGCGGCCTACGACGAACGGATTCGGGCTTCCGTCTGTAATTGCGGCGGCTCCTTTTGGAGGCATAATCCCCAAGTCGAAGCGTGGGCTCGTGATCGTTGGTATGTCTATCTCAAGCCGATGCGTCCGCTGCTGCTACGCGGCGAATTGCCGCCGATCGACGTTCACGAAATCATCGCGCTCATCGCGCCGCG
>JBGTHH010000493.1:0-2222 GCA_041746275.1 Pirellulaceae bacterium
GAAGCGACGCTGGCGCGGAACCCCAATTCCAACAACGAACGGTCTGCGACAGTGGTCGCTCCGGCGCTGGTTGCGGGGAGCCAATTCGGGCGATATCGCATCGAACGTGGGATCGGGCAGGGGGGCATGGGTTTGGTTTACGAGGCGTATGATCTAACGCTGCACCGAAACGTGGCTTTGAAAACGATTCACGCGCATCGGGTCAGTCAGCGGGATGATCGCGTGCGATTCCGGCGGGAAGCCGAGTCGGCCGCGCGCCTGCAGCACGCGAACATCGTGCAGATCTTCGAGTTTGGCGAGCAAGATCAGACGTTGTATTGCGCCTTCGAGCTGATTGAGAACGGCAATCTGGCCGAACGCGTCGCCGACCAAGTGCTTTCGCCGCAAGTCGCCGCGCGCCTAGTGGCGACGCTCGCCGACGCAGTCGAGTATGCCCACCAACGGCAGATCATTCATCGCGACCTGAAGCCAGCCAACATCCTATTCACAGCGGACGACACGCCCAAGATCGCCGACTTTGGACTCGCCCGACGCCTGGACGAACCGACTCGTCACACGCTCGACGGCACCCTTTTGGGATCACCTTCGTATATGGCACCCGAGCAGGCTCGAGGCGATTTGTCGGCGATGGGACCGGCGGTGGATATCTATGCCCTGGGTGCGGTGTTATACGAAGCGATTGTTGGCCGGCCACCGTTTCACGCAGCGGGGGTGTGGGAGACCTTGGAGCAAGTGAAGCATGCCCCACCCATTTCTCCGGCCAAGCTCCGCGGTGATATCGACCGCGATCTGGCGACGATCTGCCTGAAGTGCTTGGAGAAGGCACCGTCGCATCGTTACCTCCGCGCGGCGGATGTGGCCAGCGACTTGCGACGTTTCGCGGACGGCTTGCCGATCCGAGCGCGGCCCAGTACTTGGTGGGAACGCGTGGGGAAGCTGGTTCGTCGCCATCCTCGAGCGGCGGCTTTCACCGGACTGTTTGGCTGTGTGCTGCTCGCCTTCCTCGCGACCGTGATCGTATACAACGCGCTGCTGGTGCAAAACAATCGGCGTCTCGTGACGGCACTCGATGAAGCGCGTCGCCATGTGTTCGCCTTTCAAATGCAGCGCGCAGCCGTGTTGGTGCCGACCAAATCGGAGCAAGCACAACGGTTGTTGCTGGATGACGAACGGTGTCCGCGTGAACTGCGCGACTTCTGGTGGGAGTATTTGGCAACTCGTTCGCGACGTGAGTTGATCAGTTTTCACAACGGCGGCGAGGTCCATTCCTTGGTGGTGGCACCTGATCGCGTGAGCTTCGTCACAGGCGATGAACGTGGTGTCGTGCGTGTCTGGTCCGTGGAGCAAACCGAGCCGACGCGCGTGATCCGTGACGCCCATCGTGGACCGGTGACCGAGATGGCGTTGGCACCCAACGGAACTGAGTTCGTCACGGTCAGCGAAGATGGAACGGCCAAGCTGTGGACGTGGCCGCAGTTCGATCTGCGGGCGACGATCGAACCCAATTTGGGGCGTATCAATGGTGCTGCATATTCCCACCAAGGCCAGTATCTGGCGACGGCTCACTCGGATGGTTTCGTCCGTGTATGGAGTGTACCGGAAACCATGCTCGTGGCCGAATTGTCCGCCTTCGGCAATTCCGATTCCGCCGAAGCAGTGCCCCTCGAAGAGCGATCTGTCTTGCGAGTTTCGTTCAGTGCCGATGATCGCTATCTGGCCGGTGGCACGCGCGGCGGATCGTTGCCTTTGTGGACGACCCAGGATTGGGAGACGCCCTTCGGCGATTACTATGGGTTTGGTACCGATATCCAGTTCCATCCTCAAGCCACCGATCGGCTCGTCTTTGCCAACGACAGCTACAGCCTGCAATTCTTGTCCGTTCCGGACTCAGGCACTCTGCGACCAACGCGGATGTTGAGGAACTTCGCGGACAAGATTAGTGATCTGGCGTTTTCGAAGGATGGCGAGTTGTTAGCGGTCGGCAGCTACGACGGCACCACGCGCGTGTTGCGTACCCAGGCCACGGAAGTCGCGGAAGTTGTTGTGATAGAGCAACCCGGGGAACGGGTTTCCGCCTTGGCCTTTCAGGGAACGGGACAGTTGTTGACGGGCACACGGGAAGGTCGCATCCGACAATGGAACCTCTTTCCCAACGTCGAGGCAATGGAGATCGCGGCGCATGCGGAACGCGCGATCACAGGGCTCGTATTCGCTCAGGATGG
>JBGTHH010000494.1:0-3455 GCA_041746275.1 Pirellulaceae bacterium
CACAGATCACCACGTGGCCGTCTTGATAGATCAAGGTCAGTTGCCCGCCCCCGATGCTCACGTAACTGCAATCCGTCACGTCCACGGGCTTCGACCAAAGGACTTGACCATTGTTCGTATCCACGGCCACGGCCAGGCGCACGTCAAGCTTCTTCAGTTCGGCTTCCTTCTTCGCCGCCTCCTCGGGCCCCAACTTTTTCAGCTCCGTCTTGTCTTGACGCAACAGTTCGTCACGTTGCTCCTGGGAAATCGAGCTGTCGATGAAGAACGCTCGACCATCGCCAATCGCGATCGTGACGTGCATGATGTTCTTGCCACGATACAGCCACTTCCGCTCGCCCGATTCGAGATCGATCGCGAAGATGGCATCGGTGGTATTTTCCACGGTGTGCCCGCGTCGGCGCAGCGAGCGTTCCAGGTCCTTGCGGATGGTGCTGGTGCCGAACAGAAAGCCGTTCCAATGACCGACGTATCCCCACACCCTCGGAATGTTGTCCTCGGAGGCCGGAGTCTTGTGAACGGCTCGCACCACGCCTGTCGCCGCATCGATCTCGGTGCAGGTTTCATTCACCGCGACAAACAATGCGTCGTCGCTGGCTGCCAAGTTGCTGGTTTCCTCGTTGTTGAAAACCCCTGTCCGCAACGCGCCGGGATTCTTGTACTCCCACAGGAACATTCCGTTGTAGGCGTCGTAGCAGAGGACGCTATCGATGCCCTGGATGAACATGCGGCCATTGGTCGAAAGCGGCGCGACGGCTCCTTCATGACGATTGACCATGGTGGCGGGACCGGGATCGCCGTACCACAAGACCCCCATGCCTCCTTTGACGCGATGGTCGTTGCTCATGGAAGTATTGGCTGTGTCGCCATATTGATGCGACCAATCGCCAGCGCCCGGCAGCTTGCCTCGCGTCAAGTGCGCGAATGACCCTTCGACGACCACCGCTTCGTCAGGCGTGAGGCTCAGATCGGCGAGCCACGTGCGAAGTTGGGCGGGAGTGACGGATGAGCTGCCTGGAGCCGACGTGGGTGATCCGTAGCAGACGATCCCACCACAGGGTTTGACGCGGCGCGATATTTCAGAGGGCCGAGATGGCACTTGGCCTGTCAACAGCAGCGTGTCCGAGACGATTAAGTTGGCGAAGTAGTTGGAGAACGGCAACGCATTCAAGTCACCTTCAACGAGCGTGATGCGATGCCCATACGAACCAGCTCGATCCAGCGCGGCGCGAGCTTCACGAACCTTCGCCGCGTCCGCCTCGATGCCATAGATCTTCAATTCCGTTCGCCGAGCCAGTTCGTGAGCCAACCTACCGCGTTCGCTGCCAACGATCAAGCAATAGCCCCGCGTCACACCCGTTTGACGAATGATGGTTTCGGCGGCTTCCGCGTACGTGGCGGACAACGCGTCCGCGGCGAATGGTTCGGCGGCATAGGGAGCCGGAAACTGCGCCGGTGCCGCGGTCGGAGCGGCTGGGTCAAGCTGGCCGAAGCCATAGATCTTGCCTTGATCGGTACCGACAAAAAGCTGGCCATTGGCGACGGCGAGCGAACTCGCTTCCCCGGCCACAGCGTGGGACCACAGGTGGGCTCCGGTATCGGACGCATAGGCCGCGACTTGATCCTGTCCACCCACTACTACGGCGCGGCCCGTGATGATCAGCGCGGCATGGTGCGGCGTGTCGACACTCCACAACGCGCCCACTTTTGACAACACCGCGATCTTGGACTCCAACTCGGCGACCTGCTTTTGATATTCGTCGGCCTTCATACTGGAGCGCGCCCGCTGAAGATTCGAGAGCTTGAGGTTCAACTCCTGTCGCTCGACGGTCGCTTGTGCGTGCTCGGGGCGATGCATCGCCACGAGGTGCGTCCCCGTGGCCACCACGCCTTGCTCACCCGAGATCGCCAGTTGTCGCCCCTTGATCCAGGCAAAGCCGGTCGCGCCGCTCTGTTGATCCATCGCCAGGAAATGATGGTCTCCGGCCGCATAGATCTGCCCGTCGGCTAACAGCGCACGAGCGCCGCCAACCACGCCACCAGCATTGGAACGCCAGCTATGATTGCGATGATGCAAATCTTCCCCGGTTCGACGATCGAAGGCTGCGGGCAACGAGCGCCCCGAGGGCACCACCAATAAATCGTCCGACACCAGCAGATAGCCCTGCGGCGAGAGCGAATTCCTTCCCGCGTCCTGTTGACTCAGGTGATCGTTCTTCCAGATCACACTGCCCGTCTCGGCATCGACGGCATACAGATAAACCTGCTCGTGCGGAAAGACGCCAGCACCAAAATAGGCGACACCTCCATCGACCAGAACGCCGGTTCGTATCGGCCAGCGGGAGATCATGGCACCGCGTGCCAACAGACGCTCGTCGGAGGTTCCCGCGCGCACTTTCCAGACCAAGGCACCATCGTCGGCTCGAAAACAGTACGCGTGTCCGTCGTCCGAGCCAACATAGACTTTGCCGTTCCAGATGGTGGGCGACAGTCGAATGGCTCCATCGGTAAAGACCGACCAAATCGGCTCGCCGCTGGTCGCGTTCATGCAGTAGACCTTGTTATCGACCGGCGAGCCGAAGTAAAGCCGATTGTCCGCGACCACCACTTCGATTGCCTTGTCGAATGCGACACGGTGCCGCATTTGCAATCCTTCAATCGGTTCATCACGCGGCCCTGACCAAGCCATGACCGGCGGGGCCGGAGTCGAGTAAGTCCATTTCAACTCCAGTTGTTCGGGTAACTCGTCGACGGTTGACGCCAATCTCGCGTAGCCGTTGAGATAAGTTGGCCAGTCAGCCGCGAGGCCGTTCTCCAAGGGAACACACAGCAGAGCCAATAGGGCGATGACGTTGATCTTCATGGCAACCTTCATGACGAAGTGAGGCGAAAGGGGGACGACACATTACAGATCGTCGTGCTGTGCCGTCGGTTGAACCGCGCCGACATTCTAGCCGATCCGCGGTGGAGAAGTAAATTCGCGAGGGGAGCGGTCAGGCTGGAAAGCCTGACGTACTATCCGCGAGCGGGGAAAGTCGCGGTTCCTGATTGTATGCGGAATTGCCGCTTGTTATTGTAGGGGCTGAGTTTTCCAGGATTTCTGTCTGGCAGTTCGACCGGCTTGGCCGGAACTTCTGCGACACGTACGTCCGAGCTGCGGCAATCCATAACACCCGTTCCACCCTGACTGAGGTAAGTTCCATGACAAGACAGACAACACGCCGCGGTTTTATCGGACAGTCCGCTGCTATTGGTGCCGGATTTTGGATCGGCAGTCAAGTTAGCGGCAAGGCACATGGCTCGGCGCTGCAATCGTTGAGCGCCGCCTGTATTGGAGTCGGCGGCAAAGGCAGTAGCGACACCAGCCACATCGGCGAACAAGGCGTGTCGATCGTCGGCTTGTGCGATGTCGATGGCGACACGCTAACCAAAAAGGGACGCGAGTTCCCCGACGC
>JBGTHH010000495.1:0-3306 GCA_041746275.1 Pirellulaceae bacterium
CCATTGCGGTCAATCCAATCGTTATCGCCAATCAGTTGGACCAGCTTCAGTTTGCATTGCAACTCGTCGCGGATGCGCCGTGTTTCCTCGGAATCAAAGCACTGCACAAAGGCAGGATCTTGCTTGGTGTGATAGCCATAGCGATGCAACACGTCCAGCACGATCGGACTGATGTCATAGCCTTGTTGGCGATGCCACGCGGGAGCTTTAATCTCCGTGTAAACGCCCACGGTTCGGCCGGTGCTCTGGTTCAAACCTTGGATCAACTCCAACTCTTCCGCCAAGGTGACGATCGAAAAACGGGACTGATTCAGTGGGAAGCGTTTAGGATACGCCGCAGCTTTCGACTTGCGATCAAGGCGTTCGTGGACGCGGAGCGAACGCAATTCAGCCAGCGTAAAGTCGATCACGTAGTATCGGCCATCCTCGCGCAGGCGTTCAGGAAAGACTTCGGCGACGTTGGTCACCGTGTCAACATGAATATCGTGCAGAACGACCGGTTGGTGGTCCTTGGTCAAAACCACATCCTGTTCGATGAAGTCCGCGCCCATGCCGTAAGCCAGCGCCTTGGCGGCCAAGGTATGTTCCGGCAAATAGCCCGAGGCACCTCGGTGCGCGATGATGATCGGTCGTTCGTCAGCCCGTACCGCGACACCGAGGATGGACGCCCCTATGATCGCCATGCAGAGCCAGATGGACATACGTTTCATCGCTCCTTGGATCTCCTTGCGCGAGATGTGGCCCGTCTCACGAAGCTCACCGTTTATTCCCACAGCACTTCAACTTCCAGCCATTCACCGGCGGACAATTCGAGGTAGACACGCCCTTCGTTCAGTTGGCATTCGCCGCGTGATTCGCCCGAAAAGTTCATGAGTCGAGCCGAGCGAATGGTTCGGAACGCGCTCAGCCTCGCGCGCACGGTGCGGCCGCTGGTTTCGAGCAATCGCACGCGGAAACCCACGATGGCTCCACCCTCCTGTCGCGGTTCCCAGTGCGTGGCGACAACACTGCGCGCGTCGATGTGAAAGAGCCAGCCCGAATTGCCGGACTGTGGCGCGGATGCGATTTGATAGACGCTGGTGTTGGGTGCGAGCAGTCCCAGGGCTTCGTTGTGTGGCTGAGGCACATCGACGCCGATGCCGAGATGAAACTTTGTCTGCCGTTCACCGCGCACGGACAAGAGCGTATCCAGATGGCGATCGCCGCTACGACGATGATAAGGGAGGCCTCCCGTCAGGATCGTGGTCTGCATCTCGCCGCTATGGATTTCGAGGTATAGCGGCGCTTCAAACTGTCGGCCTGTGGCGGGCTGACGAGCTTGATTGATGCAGCGAAACAGTTCGGCGGCATCATCCGCCCAAGCGAAGCGACAGGCGTAGTACGCTTTCCAGGGATCGGCTGCAAGCTCGGCCAACGGGTCCAATTCGATTTCCAAGTGCAGCACGCGCGTGCCACGCCACAAGCGAAACGTCTGGCGATAATTGGCTTGCGTCTTCCCCTCGCGATCGAGCAGTTGCCCCGCGACCTGGACTTCTCCGTAGGCCGATGTGGCGTGTGTGACGCGCACGTCATCGGCCGCCATTACGGTGTAGGCATCGTTATCGTCCTGTTCGTTCCAGTCGCGTCCTGTCTGGCCTCGCGGTGTGGGCGAGCGGAGCGCGAGTTGTTGGGAAAGTCGATTGCCCCGTTTGCCGTAGTCCTTGACCGATTGCAGCACTCCGGTCGTCGGATTGATCGAAGCTTCCAGAAATTCGTTCCGCAGCAAAACGAGATTCTCGCGGGGACGCAGATCTTCAGCCAGCAGCGGGGAAGGGCGAGGCTTGCGCGGCTTGCTGCTCGCGGTCACCCACACAAAGCCCATCGGCGGCACGTCGACAATCACCTGCTTCGTCCCCTCGGATTCGGCGGCGGCGTAAATAGGCTTGTCGATATCGGGGAGCGATGACAGATCGGGCATCTCAACACCGACTCGGCGCACGAAGCTAAATGGGTTCACGACCAGATAGCCGGTTTGAGCATTACTCTTGTCGCGGGGCAAGCAGTTGGCGAAGTCCGTCGTGGCGTTGACAAGTTGCTCCGTCAGTTGTGCGTCGAGTTCCGCGTGGTCTGGTTCCTCGGAGGATTGATCGACAGCGCTCAGCAATTCGTGGTCGAATCCTTGGGGGGCCGTACCTCGGACAAGAGAAGTTAACGCGGCCAGCGTCTGGCTGATCGAACTGGTCGTATGACGCCGCCAGTAACGCATGATCGTTGAAATGGGATCGGACTCGCCGCGGATGATCGATTGCTTGAGATAGGGCCAGCGATACTGATTGGCCTCAAAGCGATCGAGATGGCCGGGCATGTAAGTATCGCGAAAGTAAGCGTCGACGGTGGTGAACTTGCCGAGTGCAGCACCGAACTTGGCGCACCTACGCAGTGCGTCGTACCACATGCTGGCGTGCCCTGGCCAATGCGCGAAGAGCAGCGTGGCCACATGGTCCGTGTCCATCGACTCGCCCAGCTTCGAGGAGAGGTTCAAGAACGTGCCGGGTTTGCTGGCGTCCAGTGGCGGCCGCGCCAAGGCATCCAGCGAGGTGCCGTCAACGCCTTCCCAGCGCGTCTTGATTTGGGTTCCGAGCGGGAATCGGCCTTCTTCCAAAGTGGCGTGTAGAGCTCCCGTGTAACCCAATTGATTCAGGATTTGTGGCAGGAAGGGTGTCAGGCCGCTTCGCCGTCGTCCAAAGACGGTCACGGGTCGATTTAGTAGGTTCTGCCACGTGGCGAGTCCACGCTGCAGTTCGCGCAGCACGGACTCGCACGACAGCAAAGGCAGCCGTCGCTCGACCGCTTCGCCACCGATCAGGCTAGCTGAGCCGTCGGCCAGGGCTCGTGCGAGCGCGGCGAAGGTTTCCGGATCGGTCTCCGCGAGACTCGCTCCCAGCTCGGCCGTCATCAGCAAGTTGATGGGCGAGCCACAGACAAGTTCCTCGCGCAATTTGGCGTCGAGCGTCCCTTCGGCGGTCAGCGTGAGATCGACCAGGAAAGCATCGACGGAGTAGTAGTGATCGCGTTCTTCGGCCAGGAGATCAAAACAGCTTGCGACCTTGTCGTGGGCCAAATCATGCTCGCCACGGGCGGCCGCTTGGGCTCCGGCTACAAGCTGATTGTTGAAGTGGACTTCGTCCAGATTGCTCGAGTAACGCATCTGACGGGTGAGCAATTGCACTTGGAGAAAGCAGTAGCCCAAGGCTAAAAAGTCCGCTACCAACTCGCTGGGAATGTCGCGGGTCAATTCGTCCGCATGTTGGAAGGCCAAGTCGAGGA
>JBGTHH010000496.1:0-3898 GCA_041746275.1 Pirellulaceae bacterium
CTGGTGCGTTGGAGTTGGCCCCGGTTTCGCTTTGATCAACTGATGGCTTTCGCTTGGAAAGTGATGCTGCCCTTGGGGCTGATAAACTTTGTCGCCGTCGCCGTGTTGGATCAATACAAGTTCCTGTCCGGTGCGACACCCGTCAACAACTTACTCTGTGCCGTGGCGGCTTGGGGTGTTTGCATCGTGGCTTGGCTGGCGATATCGTTTGCCGGTCCGCTGGTCGCGGACAATCGCCTGCAGCGCGATCTGGATCCCTTCGAGATTGATTCCAAAGTATGAGAGTGGACACGCACACATGAGAGCCGACGATCCGGACATTAAATGGGTAGCGGAGCCCCAGCTTGGCTTGGGCGGCAGGATGTACGCGCCCATGTTCATGCAAGGACTGACCACGACGTTCAAGCATTTGAAGAATTCCTTGCAGGGGAGGGCGGTGACCGTCAGCTATCCCGAGCAGGAACCCGATTTGGGCAATCCGCTGATCTATCGTGGCGTGCATCGGCTGAACAAGGATGCGCAAGGCCGTGTGAAATGCGTCGCGTGCTTTCTGTGTGCCACCGCCTGTCCCGCCCATTGCATTGATATCATCGGCATCGAAAGCCCGTGGGAGGATCGTGAGAAATATCCCGAAAGCTTCACGATCGACGAGTTGCGTTGTATCTACTGTGGCATGTGCGAGGAAGCGTGTCCGGTCGACGCGATTGAACTCACCAGCTTGTACAACCTGACGGGACGCAGCCGCGAAGAGATGATCTTCGACAAGGAAAAATTGCTCAGCGTGTACGATGCCACCATCGAGAAGGAACCGATGCGTTCCAAGGCCATGGGGGGCACGGTGTGAACTCGATGATTTCGTTGCTGGCACAATTCGAGGTGACGTGGTCGGCGTTGTGGGTCTGGGGACTCGGCCTGGGAACGTTGGGCTTGTCCCTGCGTCTGGCCTCCCAACCGTCCTGTCAGAAGTTGGGCTTGGGAGCGTCCCTGGTCGGTATGGGTTTGATTGGCGCGGGGTTGCCTCCGTTAGGTGACGCGTTGGCTCAAGTCTTATTCTGGGTGTTGGCGGCCGTGGCCATTATCGCGGCCGGCGCGGCGATCACTTCGCGCAGTCCGGTCTATGCCGCTATCTTGTTTGCCGTGTCGCTGCTGGGCATCGCCGGGCTCTTGCTGCTGCAAGGCGCTCAGTTCCTGGGGGTCGCCACCATCGTGGTTTATGCCGGCGCGATTGTTGTCACCTTCTTGTTTGTCTTGATGTTGGCTCAGCCCGAAGGCCACGCAGCCTACGATCGGATCAGTTGGGCGGGATTCGCGGTTCCGCTGGCGGCGGTCAGCGTCGCTTTGCTGGTGGGCACGCTGATCAATTCCTTGCCCGCTCTGCCACCCGTCGCTTATCCCGACGATGTATTGCACGAAAGCCACGTCGCGCGACTGGGAAGCGAGTTATTCGCACGACACTTGGTCGCCGTCGAGGTAGTGGGGACCGTCCTCTTGGTCGCCTTAGTGGGTGCCATCGCGATTGTGATCCAAGGCCAAACGCGGCGACGCGGCCAGACGTCGGAAGGAGCCCCGCCTCGATGAACGAAGTCGCATTACTGCAAAACTATTTGGTGGTCGGGGGACTGCTGTTTGGCATCGGGCTGATCGGTTTCCTGGTTCGTCGGAACATGATTGTGATGTTCCTGTGCGCCGAGATGATGCTGCAGGGAGTTTCCGTCAGTGCGATTGCCTTCGGCCGCTACCATAACGATTGGGGCGGCCAAATGTTGGTGGTTTTCATGATCGCCATCGCCGCCGCCGAGGCCGCGATCGCCTTGGCCTTGATCGTGATCCTGTTTCACAAAAGCGGCACGCTGGACATGGCGTTTTGGCAGGACCTGCGTGAGGAGGGACAACCGGCCTTTGTCGATCAGGGCGTGCCCGAGGAACGTGCCGCCGGTCATGTCTGGCCGACACTAACACGTTCTGGTGTCGAGCCGACGGTAGATCCCGAGGAAAAAATGCATCGGAGTCAGGTCTGAGAATGGAAGCTTTGCTTAGAGATCCTTTGGTTTGGATTCCCGCGTTGCCGTTGTTGGCCGCGTTGATGGTGGCGTTGGCCGGACCACGACTGCTGAAGCAGTGGAGTCACCTTCCGGTGATCGTGGCACTGGTCGCGTCGTTCGTCTGCAGTTTGGGATTGCTGGGCGAGGTCAATCGCCGTGCGGGAATCGCGTCCGAGAATCCGTTGTTGACGTCCGCCGGATACGAACGCGTTGTCACGCTTTGGACGTGGGTCGACGTGCCGAATGCCTATGCGCAAACGCCGATCAAGTATGGGGATTCGCCACTGTCCCTGGACGACGGCGGTTGGCGGGATTTTCGGATCGACATCACGCTACGGGCGGACGCGTTGACGGCCATCATGTTGTCGATGGTGACGTTCATTTCGTCGTTCGTGGCGATCTTTGCCGCGGGTTACATGCACGGGGATCGCGGTTACTGGCGATTCTTCGCGTACATCGGCCTGTTCGTATTTTCGATGACCATGCTGGTCTCGGTCAGCAATTTCATCTTGCTGTTCGTGTTCTGGGAAGCGGTGGGTGTTTGTAGCTATCTCTTGATCGGCTTCTGGTATGAGAAACCCGAAGCCGCTGCGGCCGGTAAGAAGGCGTTCCTGGTGAACCGCATCGGCGACTTTGGATTCGCGTTAGCGCTGTTTCTGATTTGGACGAGCTACGGGACATTGAACTTCCATGATAGTCTGTCGGATGGAAACACCGATGTGGCAGCCGTAAGCCAACGGATGCAATCGCGGCTCACGAGCCAGACAGCGGATGATTCCGTCCCAGTTGTGCGCGGCGTGCTGGGACGTTGGCGGATCGCCGCTAACGATTACGCCACGGGAAACGTGGCCTTGGCGATTTGCCTGCTGTTGTTGTTGGGAGCCTGCGGCAAGAGTGCGCAGTTCCCGTTGCATGTCTGGTTGCCCGATGCGATGGAGGGCCCGACGCCGGTGAGTGCCTTGATTCACGCCGCGACCATGGTCACGGCGGGCGTGTACATGGTGACGCGCTGCACGCCGCTGTTCATGGCTTCGCCCGAGGCCCAGTTGACCGTGGCCTGTGTGGGAGCGTTTACCGCGCTATTGGCCGGTTTGATCGCGCTCACCCAGTACGATTTGAAACGAGTCTTGGCTTACTCGACGGTCAGCCAACTTGGTTACATGTTCCTCGCCTTGGGAACGGGCACGTTAGCCGGGATCTCGGCCGGCATGTTCCATCTCTTCACCCATGCGTTTTTCAAAGCCCTGCTGTTTCTCGGAGCGGGCAGCGTGATGCACGCCATGGGGAACGTGATCGACATGCGGCGGTTCGGCGGTTTGCGACGTTTGATGCCGACCACGCACGCGACGTTTCTGGTGGGGTGTCTGGCCCTGGCCGGTTTTCCCATGCTGTCCGGCTTTTTCAGCAAAGATTCGATTGTGGCGGCGGTCCATGACCGCGTGCATGATCTCGAACATGAATTGGAGCATCGCGCCGCGCCTGCGGCGCACCACGATTCGGCGACCGACGCGACCCACTCAGCGATCGCCGCGCCCATCGCGGGCTTGCCAAGTGAACAACTCGAACGTTTCGCGATGATCTATCAGTGGTTGTTCTATGCGGCGATGTTCACGGCATTGTTGACCGCCTTCTATACATTCCGCGCGTTCTACATGACGTTCCATGGCAAAGAAGTTATTCCTCACGAAGCGGGCCATCACGCTCACGAATCGCCACCGCTCATGGCTTGGCCTTTGATTGTCTTGGCGATCTGCGCGGCCCTTGTCGGTGGAGCCCTGGACCAAACCTGGAACGGCGGATCGCATTACTTCGGCGAATTCCTGCTGCGGACTCCCTCGCTGGCCGGTGGAGCCGCC
>JBGTHH010000497.1:0-4196 GCA_041746275.1 Pirellulaceae bacterium
AATTTGCTGTCGGTGCCCAGTGCCCGCAGTTCGGAAAGGAAATCCTACACGTATTCGATTTCGCCCAAGAACAAGGGCGAGACCTGTTGCCGAGGTTTCTCCCCAGCGTCGTCGAACGACAGCAACTCGCTGACGTCCTCGTCCATATCTTCTTGCTCCAGATCTTCGTCGGTCAACCAACCGCTTCCCGTCTCCCCTTTCAGATAGGTCAAGCGCCGTTGCAGGCTTTCCTCAATTGCGTAGAAACTGCTTGTCAATCGTCGGCGATAAACGGTCATGATGAAGCCCAGCCCTCGTCGTTCGGCTTCGTACTTCCGGTAATGGTCGCGGATGTACTCTTCGATTCGGTGGTAGAGTTCCGCTCCTTCCGGTTTCATCTCGATCCATTCAGGCTTCGGATCGCGATAGGGAATCTCTTCCCAGAGCCGGTCGAAACGGTGCCCAATTTGCGCCAGATGTGCTGCAGTACCGTCCCACGAGTTGAATACCATGAACGATTCATAGTTATCTTCGAGCGCCGTCGCCGATTCGTTCACACTGCCGGAAAATCCGATGCGGTTGCCGTCGGCGTCCTCCCCGCGCAGAATCAGAATGGCAGCGTCAGAATGGTCTAGGATAGATACCTAGCCGTCACAGCCGTGCTGGCCAATCTCGTTACTCCTCCATCCGCGCGTGCGTGGTATCGGGCGCGAAGCAGATCACGACCATACCGAGCCCATAAACCAAGCAGGTCCACTGACCGACGCGAGCGTAGTCACCCTGGAACGTCAACATCAACTGACCTCCCAGCAACACGCCCACTGCGGTCAGGACGCGGCCCCAATTGAAGGTTACGCCGGTGCCGGTGGCTCGCACGCGCGTCGGGAACAACTCGGGCAAGTAGAGCGGCAACCAACCGAAATAGATCGTACCGAAAAAGCCTTGCACGAGCACCCACAGCAGGAACGAATCGTCCAACGGCGTCAACGACTGAAAGATGTAGGAGGCGGACACGAGCGCTGCGAAGCTGATGACGAAATAAGCCGTGCGCCGACCACAGAGGCTGGCCAACCAACCTCCCAAGAGACTGCCGACAGCTCCGCCACCGGACTTCATCCACTGAGTCCAGGCGCTCAGAGCCGCGTTGCCCGACTGTTCCTGCACTTGGTGAGCCCAGGGCACGAGCCAGTTCGAGGCTCCCCAGTTGCCCATTAACGGAATCGCGCCCAACAGGATGCCGATGATCGTGTAGCGCAACAGCGGCGGACGAAAGACTTCGGCGATCAGTGAGGGCGACTCCCGAGTGTCCCTGCTCTGTCGTCTTGCCAGCCACGCCGGTGACTCGGGAACAAAGATCAAGATCACAACACCCAAAATGGCCGGCACGGCGGCGACCAACATCACCCAGCGCCAGTGGTCGGGTGTGATCGGCTTCCACCAGACGAGAGCGGCCAGCAACATCAGTCCCAGATTAGCGGTGCAACCGAACAAACCGGAAAGCCACGGACGCGACATGCCAGGCAGTGCCTCCGAGGCCAACGACACTCCATTCGGCCAGACGCCACCCACGCCGGTGCTCGCGAGAAACCAGACGACCAACAGTTGCCAAGGAGTTGTGACCAGATAACCGCTCCCGGCCAACAACCCATACGTCAGCACGCTGCAACCCAACGCCTTGGCCCGGCCCACGCGGTCACCCAGCCAACCAAACAGCAGACCTCCCGTAGCGGCTCCCAGCAAAAAGGCACAGACGTACCACGAAAACCACCGCCCGCGTAGAGCCTCGTCCGCGACGCCCAAGTCAGCGACCGCCGATCGCGCGGCCAGCGGAGGAATCGCCATGAGAATCCCGGTGCCGAACCACGCCAGGAGCGCACACGTGACCAACACGTAACGTCGCGTCGGAGTGAGTGGTTGCGGGACGAGTGTCATGTTGTCGGAGGCCGGTTAGCAGACAAGGAAGTTGGCGTCGTTTCTATTTGCTGTCGAGATGGTGCGGCTCCAGGTCGCGGATGTCATCCCAAGACAACGCGGGGACACTTGGCTCGAGTGCCTCCAGGGCGTCGTCGATTTGCCGGGCTTCACCGAAACCGATGAGCGCTGAGCTCACGTGAAGATGGCTCAAGGCGAAACGCATGGCCTCGTGGGGCAAGTGTCGCTGCGAGCCGAGTTGGGCACGTAACTGAGCAGCCCGTTGTTGATCGCGTTCATACAAAGCCAGCGGAAAGAACGGCGTCTTGAACGTATGCGGACTCGGCGGATGGCCCGCCAGCGCGCCACCTGCTAACACGCGAATCGCCAACACGCCCATCTGCATCTCGGCACAGGTGGCGATAATATTGCCGTAGTTCGCTTCCGTAAAATCGTCCGGCATGTCCTGGCCGGCACTCGGGTTCAGCAAGTGATATGGCACCTGCATCGTCTCGAATCTGCCGGAACGCACGGCCTGGGCGAGCGACGCCGGGTTGCCGATTCCGGTTAGACCCAGGTGCGCGGCGAGACCTTCGTCGCGCAGCTCCTCGAACGCATCCGCCACGCCACCGACTCCCACCACGTCTTCGGGCGTGATGCTCGTCGGTTCGTCACCGCGACACGGTGTGATGGAGTTGTGTAATTGCAAGAGCGTCACACGAGATAATCGCAGTCGTCGCAGACTATCCTCCAGCGATCGTCTCACCGCACCGCGGATGTCGCCGAGCTCCTCGACCGCCAACCGCACTTTGGTCGCCACATGCACTTGCGTCGCAACGTTCAACTCGTCCAAGACTCGGCCCAGATTCCGCTCCGATTGGCCCAATCCGTACGTGGCCGCCGTATCGAACCAGTTGATGCCAAGTTCAACGGCACGGGCGACGACATCGCGCTGCCGTAGATCGGCTTCTCCGACCATCAATGTCGAGATCGGTCCAGCCCCAAACGACAACGCCGAAACGTGGAGGCCAGTTCTTCCGAGCGTGCGGTATTGCATGGTTTACAGGGCCGGGCCAAGAAGGAAGCACGATTTCCTAGTCGCCAAAAAACGGGAAGAGCTTCTTCAGTTCCTCGCGGTTCGGCTGCCGACCGTATTCGCAGATCTCAAAGGCTTCCGCGTACTTCACCGCCTTGCCGGCTTCCTCGCCGTACCACGCGATCAGGGCCTCGCGAAAACGATTGGCGATCCCGCTCTGTCGTCGCTGCCAACTCTCGGTGGCCCACTCGCGACGCGCGATTGGATTATCGGCATGACGCTGACGCAACGTTTCCGGCGAGCCAAGCGCGCCCCCTTCGTAGACTTGCGAGACCAAGGCATCCACGGCATCCATCTTCTTCTCGAACACGTCGTCGATCGCCACGACCACATCGGGATGAAAGGGATTCGGCTTCTGAAAGCCATCGGGGAAGTACATGAAGACGGGATTACGTTTTAGCGGCGGCGTATCGGGGCAAAAGAACGGCACCGCGACCATGTAGGCGGAATCTTGCACCAACACGCCCGTGTAGCGGTGATCGGGGTGATAGTCGTTGGGTCGATGTGCGATCACGATATCCGCGTTCCATTGGCGAATCAAACGCGTGATCTTCTGACGATTGTCGAGCGTCGGAAGCAATTCGCCGTCATGGATGTCAAGCACCTCGGCGGTGGTGCCGATGCGTCGAGCCGCTTCATGCACCTCCGCCGTACGCCGTTGCGCGAGCGGACCACCCGCCATCTGCCAATGGCCAATGTCTCCGTTGGTCACAGAAACTAACTTAACATGATGCCCTTGCTGCACCCATTTGACGGCCGTTCCCGCCATCTGAAACTCGCAGTCATCCGGGTGAGCTCCAAACGCGATGATGCGCAACTTGCCATCCTCGGCGGGGTCGGCGGCGGACACGTGCGCGCAGGTAACAACGGTGAATAGCAAGAACCAAGCGAGGCGTTTCATGGGCTGACTCCGAGGCGAGCGTGGTGTGTGGGAAGGCGTTTGTGTAGGCGTTCTGCAACAGGTGAGAGATTCGATGCTCAACGGCCATCGCCATGTACGCGCCTGAGTATATGCCGCTGGCCACGTCAACGCCAACAACATTTCCCATGCTCGCAGTGACCGCTCCGTACCGTGACGACAACGTTCGTGGGCGAACAAGAGACAGACCAACAGCGAACAACGAAAGTGGGGCCTATTCCGTCGCGACCCAACCTTTCTGATGCCCGAGGTAGCGGACCTTGCCGCTCAGAACCGCCGTGGCCAGACGGC
>JBGTHH010000498.1:0-3571 GCA_041746275.1 Pirellulaceae bacterium
GTTCGGCGGCCGCCAGGATTTCGTTGATCAACGCGAAGTTTTGGCTGATCGCCGAAACTTGAGCGAGCAAACAAGCGGCAATGATCACGACGCCCAGCATCGCCAAGGTCCAATGGGACACGACCCAATCCGCGGCGTTAGGATTCAAGGTCGCCGGATCGGCTGCCGCACCCAGCGCGGAAATGACCAAGATAAGCACGATCGCCAGCAGCGCCCAAGGGAATGCCCGACGTTTGAGAAGCCGACTGCGTTCCGCGAGTTGACGGTCCAGCGAAAAGGCATCGACCACTTCACGCGACCAACGATGGGTGCCAATGAAGTAGGTGACCGAGATGCTGTTCACCAACAGCGTGATCAGGGCGGCGGTGATGCCTAGCCAAATATGGGGCCAGAACTTAAGTCGCTGACCGTGCAGTTGCTTGGCGGCGAGCGTTCGCATTTGCTCCGCCTCGTCCAACGCGGCCCGCGTGGTCCGGGACTGAGTGAGTTCGTCGTAGTGCCGGAAAGCGGCCTGAAATTGACGCGACGATTGGCCAAAGTCTCCCATGGTCACACCGACCAAGAGGTTGGCGACCAATAACACGACGGCGAACGAAGCTAAGGCGAGAAAGATTCGAGCCAAGGTCGGGGTCTACCAAACGGGAGTGCGAAGCGAGCGGGTTCTTCAATGTAAATGGCGGGCGCGGTGGTGCCTACCCGTCACCGAACACCGATCTCGCCGTCGCCAGCCACCGTACTACACCGGCAATGAAGGGTGCGTCTGAACCTAGCCAAGGCCGTTGACTCTCATTCGCTCCCCTGCCCTGCCCCACAGCTTCGGTTGACGTTCACGCCCATGGCAAATTAGAATTCGAGGAACCACCTGCTTTTGGGGCAGTCGCTTCGACTTCCCGCGCGGGTGAATGGTCGCGAAGGATCTTTGTCGGATGCCCTTTCTTACCGCGAACAACGGTCCGCAAGCTGGCCGCCGTTATGAACTGAATCGGGCCGAATCGGTCTTGGGACGCCATCCCGACTGCGATGTCGTAATCGATGTGGGGGCGGTTAGCCGCTATCACTGCAAGGTCGTCAGCGAGGGCGATCGCTACCTGGTCGAGGATTTGAATAGCCGTAACGGCACGTTCCTGAACGAACAATTGATCGATCGGCGAACGCTACTCGAGCCCGGCACGCTGATTCGCGTGTGCGACGTGACTTTCACCTTTCACGACGCGGAGAAGCTGATCCCTTCCTCCTCGTCAGACGATTCCAGCTTTCGCGCGGTGATGGTCGATGACGAATCATCGGATACCGGTGGCTCGACGATCATGTCCAAGTTGGATGTCCGTTCCAGTGTCAATGGACCACTGATCGCCGCAACCGCCGAGGCCAAACTGAATGCGTTAATCGAGATCACTCAAAGCCTCGGCCAGACCCTGTCGCTGGATACCGTGCTGCCGCAAGCGCTCGAAAGCCTGTTTCGGATCTTTGTGCAGGCGGATCGTGGTTTCATCGGGATGCTGGACGAGAGCGGGAATCTGGTCCCCCGCTGGACCAAACTGCGTCGCGAGGACAAGGACGACACGATTCGAGTCAGTAAGACGATTGCCAAGCAGGTGATGGATAAGAAGGAAGCGATCTTGTCCGCCGACGCCGCGAGTGATGCGCGGTTTGAAATGAGTCAAAGCATCGCCGATTTCCGTATCCGCTCGATGATGTGCGCGCCATTGATCGACAGCGAGCGAAATCCCTTTGGTATCCTGCAGATCGATACGCTCGATCAACGTCAGCGGTTTCGGGAAGAGGATTTGGAGTTGTTGGTTAGCATGGCTTCCCAGGCCTCGCTCGCGATCAACAATGCCAAGCGGCATGAGGACTCGCTCAAGCAACGCGAGATCGCTCGAGATCTGCAATTGGCTCGGGAAGTTCAACAAGCCTTCTTGCCGCAAACGGCACCGGACTTTCCAGCCTATTCCTTCTTCAGCTACTATCGCGCGGCGAATCAAATCGGCGGCGACTACTACGACTACGTTCCGTTGCCCGATGGACGCTTGGCTGTGATCGTCGCCGACGTGGTGGGTCATGGTGTCGCCGCTGCGATGCTGATGGCTAAACTTTCGGCCGACGCGCGTTTCTGCTTGGCCAGCACTCCTCAGCCAAGCAAGGCGATCACTCAACTGAACGCCCGACTATGCCAGTTGAACATCAACCGTTTCGTGACGCTGGTGATGGTGGTGATCGATCCCAAGACCCACGAAGCGACCATTGTCAACGCCGGACATATGGCTCCCTTGTATCGCCATGCCGACGGCAGCTTGGACGAGCCGGGGCAGCAGCAAGCGGGCATCCCACTCGGCATCATCGACGGCAACGAGTACCAGCAGGTTACGATCAAACTGCAATCGGGCGACTTACTGACGCTTTATACCGACGGCATCAACGAAGCGGCCAACGAGGCGCGCCAGCAGTATTCCGTCGAACGCCTGGCGGCACACGTGCGAGCGTCCGATGGCTCGCCTCAAGGGACCGGCGAGACCATCGTTCAAGATGTCCGCGAGCATATCATCGGGTGCCCGCAAGACGATGACATGTGCTTAGTCGTCTTGCGCCGCGACTGATCGACACGGTGTGTTGTCCCCCTGCCCTGCCCTGCTTGTCACGGGCGAGGCACGACCCGGACAGCCATCGTCGATATCATACGCTCAGTACCACCTGACTGTCAGGCTGGAAAGCCTAACGTACAGCCTCCGGACAGCCGTCGGCGATATCGTACGCTCAGTACCACAGGGCTTTGTTAACGACATTTACCAGTGGAGCGGCACGGACAAAGCGGCGAATGTTCTCCAACAAGACTTCAAGATGGCGCTGGGCGATGTGGATCGAACAGGCGGCCACGTGGGGCGTGATGAGCACGTTCTCGAAGTCCCACAGCGGATGTTCCGCCGGGAGCGGTTCCTCCTCGAACACATCCAAGGCCGCTCCCGCGATCTCTCCGGCCGTCAGTGCCGCACAGAGATCGTCCAGCTTGACCAGGACGCCGCGGCCAATATTGATCAGATAGGCCGAACGTTTCATGTGGCGGAGCCGCTCGCGGTCGAACATGCCGGCGCTGTGTGGCGTATGGGGAGCGGCGATCACGACAAAGTCACTTATCTCCAGGAGGTCGTTCAGACGCTCAACGTCCCACAGGCACTCAACTGACTCGGGCCGATCGTGATGATTGGGGTCGACGGCCACGACACGCATGTTAAATGCCCGCGCGCGCCGCGCGACTTCACGGCCAATCTGTCCCAGGCCGACAATGCCAAGTGTACAGTCGCTTAGGTGCAAATGAGCGCGGTCCATTTCACTTACCACTCCCGGCCCGGCGGCGAACGAAGTACGAGCGTTCTCGCCACCGATGGGTTCCCAGCGATGTTGCATCTGCTGCCGCAGGTAGCGATGCAGATTGCGGGCGAAACAGAGGATATAACCCAAGACGTGATCGGCAATCACGTCCGAGAACAAACCCCGCATGTTCGTTAATGTGCAGGGATGCTGAACCAGTTCTGGAAACACATAATGCTCAAGACTGGCGGTGGGTGCCTGGACC
>JBGTHH010000499.1:0-10918 GCA_041746275.1 Pirellulaceae bacterium
CCTGCCGCTAGAGCGGAGCGTGTATGTCCTGTGTACCAATCTCGCGATGCTTCTGCTGTACTGGCAGTGGCAACCGATTGGCGGCAGCGTATGGGAAGTCCAGCATCCCATCCTGCGAGCGGCAATCTGGACGGTCTTCGGGATCGGCTGGCTGACCGTGTTGGTCACGACGTTCTTGATCAACCACTTCGATTTGTTCGGATTGAGGCAAGTCTGGCTCTACTTTCGCCAACGTCCTTACACGCCGCTCCCCTTTGTCACCCCGGGACCCTACCGCTTTGTCCGGCATCCGCTGTATGTCGGTTGGTTGCTGGCCTTCTGGGCGACTCCCACGATGACCGTCGCGCATCTGGCCTTCGCGTTGGGGATGACGCTTTATATTCTGGCCGCGATCCGTTACGAAGAACGAGATTTGGCACACTATCATGGTGAACGCTACGAAGCCTATCGACAACAAGTGCCGATGCTCGTGCCACGTCTCTCGTTCGTCGACACGCCTGATCAGGTGACGAGTTAAACGAACACCAACTACGGAACGCGATCATGGAACCCGAATCGATCACCAAAGCGCTATGGCGACAAGCGAAATCCGGTGATGCCCAAGCCTTTGAACAATTGTTCTCGCGGCATACGGATCGCTTGCTGGTCGTCATTCGGGCGCGACTTGGTGGCGCGTTGCGCGAGAAGCTCGAGGCCGAGGACGTGCTTCAGGATGCATACTTGGCTGCTTGGCGGAGTTTTGATGACTTTGATTACACCGACGAAGGCGCTTTCTTACGCTGGTTGTGCCGCATCGTGGATAATCGTATGCGTGATGCCCACGATCACTTCGCAGCCAAAAAGCGACAAGTGGTTCCCCTGCCGCGCTCCGCGCCGACGGGGCCCGTAACCGCTTTGGGCCGCGCCGAAAATCGCCGACAGATTGAGCTCGCGTTATCGCGATTGAGCGACGAACACCGCGAGGTTTTGCTACTGCGATATTTTGAAGGGTTGACGTGCGAAGAAACCGGAGCACGTATGAACCGTTCCGCAGGCGCGGTGCGAAACCTAGCGGCGCGGGCCTTGGTGGAATTAGGCAAGCAACTACCAGCGTCGAAGGATGTCTCATCATGACCGATTCAGTGGACGAACTGCAACAACTGATTGAGTCGCATTTGGCGGGCGTGTCGGTCGCTGTACCGGAGGCCCTGCGCGACGAGTTTGACAAGGCGGTGGCCGCACATTGCGCGTTGCGGGCGATCTTGGATGAAACCGAGCTCGAAGGCCAATCAACGCTCAGCTCACGCCTTCCTCCCGATCTCTCCGGCGCTTACGAGATCGAACGCGAACTGGGACACGGCGGGATGGGCGTCGTTTACTTGGCGCGGCAGCGTTCACTCAATCGGCAAGTCGCACTCAAGGTGCTGCGGCCCGGCGAACAGGCGTTTGGTTCGCTGCTGAAGCGATTCTTGCATGAAGCCCAGCACTTGGCGACCCTGCGGCACCCGAACATCGTGGCCATTCACGAAGTGGGCGAAGCGGCGGGCGAACCGTACTTCACCATGGACTTTATCGACGGAGAACCGTTGTCGGCGGTCTTAGCCCGTGGTCCGCTCTCGCCGACGCAAGCTGTCGAGATTCTGAAACAAGTGGCCGCCGCGATCCAACACGCGCATCGCCAGGGTATCATTCATCGTGATCTCAAACCCGGAAATGTGTTGTTGGATCGAGCTGGGCATGTCTTCGTCACGGATTTTGGTTTGGCTAGAAATGTCAGCCAGGAATCGAATCTGACACAAACGGGCGATTTGCTCGGAACGCCCCAGTACATGGCTCCGGAGCAGGCGCGAGGTCAGACGTCACTCATTGGCGAAGCCACGGACATCCACGCGTTGGGGCTGCTGTTGTTCGAGATGCTCACCGGACAACCGGCGTTCGCGGCACGTTCGCCGGCCGATGTGCTGGTCAAGCTGTTGCACGAGGATCCGCCAGCGATGCGCACCAAGGATCGACGAGTGCCGCGCGATCTTGAAACCATTTGCCAAAAGGCTCTGCGCAAGGCACCGGAGGCTCGGTATGCGAATGTCAGCGCCTTGCTGGAAGATGTCCGTCGATTCGAAGCGGGCGAGCCGTTGTTGGCGAAGCGAAATCTGTGGCTGACCAAAGTCGCACGCTGGTCCGCACGGCGTTGGAAACCCGCCGTCGCCGTGCTGATCACGGCCGTGCTGGTGGGCCTGCTCGCGCCACGCTGGTTCGACAAGTCATTCGAGGATCTGATGGCCTGGGGCGACGAGGAACTGCGCACCGGTCGACCGCAAGTCGCGGCGCAGATCTTCGAGCGGGCTTGGCAGCGCAGCGCTCCGACTCAACATGAGCAAGTGCTCCCCAGACTCGCCGAGACCATTCGCGTCTTGGACGATGCTCAAGAGGCGGTTGATCTGGCGTTGAAGGTAGTCAAACAGGCTCCCCAAGCCACCTTTGGAAAACATGACTTCCTGGTCGCTCAGGCGTTGGTGGTGGCAGCCCGCGCGGCCACGCCGAACGGCGCGTTCGAGCCGATCGTGCATGACTCAGCCGATCAGGCATCAGTCGCCACGCGAGAACTCGCGGCGCGACGATTATCCCTTTTCCTCGAAGGACCGTGGGGTACCGCGCAGCAGCGTCGTGAAGCCGAGCAGTGGTTACTCGCGATCCGACGGAGCATGGAAAAGTCCCATCCCACCGAGCGTTGGACGTTTGACGAGGTGGTGCAATTGCCTCAGGGAACTCTGGAGCAACTCCAGCAGCAGATCAGCGACGCAGGCATCCCCCAGTGGAATCGTGGCAAGGCGGCGATGGCAGCGGGACGCCTGCGTGAAGCCGCCGGGAACACGAGTCTGGCACTTGCCGATTATCAACGGGCCTTGGAGTTGATGCGTCCAGTATTTCCCTTCGTTTCGGGTGTGGCTTCCTCGATGCAGGCCACAATTCGCTCCGGGCGAGATGCCGAAGCGCCGGAATGTCACTTGATGCGGGAATTGCTGGACGCGATCCATCGCCTGGACCCCATGTTCGTCGAGCCAACAGCGGGAGGCATCGCCTTGCAAGTCGATCGGCCCGAATTGCTCGCAGGCATGGACCTCGCCGTCAAGTTGACCTTGTGTGACGATGAGCTCGACAATCCCTTCGCGGGACTCAGTCGCATGTTGGTGGGACACGTCGCAATCGAGGAAGGCAAGTCCAAACCGATCCATGTCTTGGACGGAACGTATCGACTAACTTTCATCGGCACATCGCTGGCGTTTACACCGAACACCTCTTACGACAGCGCTCGTATGAGTTTGCTGGACATCTCCGCGTCGGAGTTGTCTGGAAAAATCAACATTTCCGGCTCGATCATTGAGCTGCCGCCACTCTCGGTCCGGCAACTGTCGGAAATGCAGGTGCTGTCCCCTGCGGAAATGGCCCGAGTCAACGTAAACCAAGATCGCTTGTCGTGGGAGCTGGTGGAGGGTGCCGCGTCGTATGAGGTACAACTTGGCTACTTCTCCGATCTGCCGGCTCCCACCTCAACTTGGTTCACGACCATCGCGACCAACGAACCCTCGTTGGCGATTTCGGAGCTTGGCGGCAGGGATCGAGAAGTCTTGCAAAGGAACTGGTCGGCAGGCCGCATCGCGGGTCTGCGAGTCGCGGCCTATGACGAGGCCCGCCGCTGTATCGCTCGAAGTATTCAAGACCGCCGCTTTCTGATCGCGATTGGATTGTAACCACTATGGTCGTAAGATGCGGCCCGCCCCAAATGGTTTCATCGTCGATCCGTAGCGACTACAATCTCGAAACGGAATCGGAGGAATGTTCCTTTCTCACGGTCAGCACAAGGCAACGCCGTGGCACCCCATATGAGTTGGCTCCCCGGTTCATCTCGCATCCAATCAATCCTAAGCATGGGAGAGCTGCCATGATTTCGCGTACCTCGCTGTATTCCACTTGGCTGTTGGCGTTGTGTCTCGCGCCGAGCCTATTCGCGCAAACTCGGGAGGAAAAGGTCCGCGAGGATCGGCGGAAGGTCGAAGCTCAAGGCTTTTGGATATACAACGATTTGCCAGTGGCCTTCGAGAAGGCTCGCCAGACCGGCAAACCGCTGTTGGTCGTGTTGCGGTGTATTCCGTGCGAGGCGTGTGTCAAGTTGGACGATGAGCTTGTCGAGCAAGACGCGGTCATCCGGCCTCTGCTCGACAAGTTTGTGTGTGCGCGGGTCGTGGCCACCAATGGACTCGACCTGTCGTTGTTTCAGTTCGACACCGATCAATCATTCGCCGTCTTCTTGCTCAACGCGGACAAGACGATCTACGGCCGATTCGGCACGCGTTCCCATCAGACCGAATGGTTTGGCGACGTGTCGTTGAAGGGACTCGCGGCGGCGATGCAGGGGGCGTTGGCGCTGCATGCGAAGTATCCCGCTCATGCCTCGGCTTTAGCCGCCAAGCGCGGGCCTACGCCAACGGTCCGTTCGCCGGAACAGTTCCCGTCGTTGAAGGACAAGTACACCGAGTCGCTGAATTACTCCGGTAACGTCGTGCAGAGTTGCATTCACTGCCATCAGATCGGCGATGCTCAACGTGACCAGTTTCGGGCAAACAGCCAGCCGTTGCCGGAAGAAATCCTGTTCCCCTATCCGCACCCCAAAGCTATCGGCTTGATTCTCGATCCTGACCAGCGCGCCACGGTGAAAGAAGTCGTCCCGGGTACACCGGCGGCAGCGGCGGGATTTCAAACCGGAGATCAAATGGACTATCTCGCGGGGCAACCGATGCTCTCGATCGCGGACGTGCAATGGGTTCTGCATCAGAGCTCACCCTCCGGTGCGCGGATCGCCGCTCAAGTGCTCCGCCAGGGACAGCCTCGCGAGTTGACAATCGTTTTAAACGCTGGCTGGCGTCAGGCCGGTGACATTTCGTGGCGAGTCTCCTCGTGGGGACTGCGGCGGATGACGACGGGTGGCATGTTACTGGAGCCAGCCACGACCGAGGAACGTCAAGCGGCGCGAGTGGCCGGGGGTGAAATGGCGTTGCGGGTCAAACATGTGGGTCAATACGGAGCCCATGCCGCCGCGAAAAACGCGGGCGTACGCCAGGGAGACATCCTGATTGCCTTCGACGACCGACGGGACTTGGTCCGGGAAGCCGATATCTTTCAGCACGGGTTCTCGTCACGTAAGCCCGGCGAGCAAGTCCCGCTGACCGTCTGGCGAGAAGGAAAGCAACTGCAACTTAAGCTTCCGATGCAGAAGTAGTCTGGCGTTTCGCTGGTCAGTAGCGCGAAAGCCAACGGCCTACCGGAAATCGCTTGGCGACCAACTTTCCGCCTGGAAACGTTGTAGCTCTCGCCAGTCATTTAAGGACCTGACGCCGCGACGCCAAATCCCAACCACCTTCGAGCCGCACGAGATACGACACGTAGCGAATCTGTTCTTCCTGAGTTCCTCCCCGCGCCTCATCATGTAGCCATCTCGTCTAGTTTTTTCGTCGTTGATCGGAGTTCGACACGTCAGAAACCGGCCATTCCACCGGCTGCCGGAACTTCTCGCCCGTGAACGCAATCCGTGTTCCGTCCGGCGACCAGGCACCATTGAGAATCATCCAGTCCTGTGGCTGGCCGGGCAGCAGTTGCGGTGGTCCATCCTTGTCGCGGTCGATGGTGTAGAGTTGAGGGCCCTTGTGCTCTGGATTGTACATGGCGAAGAGAATCCGCTTGTTGTCCGGGCTGAAGCTAAAATCCGGTTGGACTCCCATGCCAGACGCGAGCAGGATTTTGAATCCTTCCGGCACATCGATGTCGGCAACGACGATATCTTCTCCGCCGGTCTCTTTATTACTGGCCTTGAAGGCGATGCTGCGGCTGTCGTGCGACCAGCCGAGGTTCCAAAACGTCGAGCTGAACAGCGTGGCCTGATCGCCAATCAGTAACGGCTTTTGTCGCTTTGTGTTCGCGTTCATGACGATGATGTTGCCGCCCCGGCCCCACGCGATCCACTTGCCGTCCGGCGACCATTGCGCCCCCCAGCCGCGAGCATCGATGTCTTTGCGGTTTGAGCCATCGGCGTTCATCATCATCACACCGCCGCCCGGTTGGCAAAAGACGATCCGTTTTCCGTCCGGGGAAAAGCTCGGCATGGCACCCCTTCCGCAGGCTCGAAGGCCGGTGCCGTCGCCGTTGACGACGACAATGTGCGTGTCGGCAAAGTTGCCTGGTGTTACGTCGAATGCAATCTGCTTGCCGTCCGCGGACCATTCCGGTGACCCGAGATTCGTAAAGCCAGTCGGCGGGCCGGTAACTTCACGCACCTCACTTCCATCGGCGTTCATCACAACCAGCTTTCGCGTGGGCAACACGTCATCCGGCGGGAAGTACGTCATCTTCTCGGCCCGAATGGAAATGTTCTTCCAGACGACATTGACCTCGGACGTACCGTTGCCAATGGCTTGGATCTGGATCCCGTCCGGAACGGATTCGGCGGCGGTTCCTGGCTGTGTGGCGATGAGCTGAAACGCGGTCGAATCGCCCTCCGCAAAGAGGTAGTAGATCGTATCGCTCCGCCGAGCCAGACGAAGTCGACCGGAGATCGACTCGCACGATTCGTAATGACGCGAGTCGAAGCTGCGGCCGCCATCCGGATGAAGCAGCGAAAACGACGCTTGCAATCGTTCGATGTTGCCTAGTTCCTGCATCCGCATCATCCGATAGTACGGCCGCTGCTGGCTGGCATGTTCCGTGTAGATCAGGATGCCGTCGGTCTGGTCGCCGCTCAGTTTCAACTGATCGAAGCCCACTTCGATGTCAAAGTCACCGTACACGGCGAACCGCGGCAGAATCGAAAAGCTCGCCCAGCTTCCACTCGCCGTCACACTCGTGAACACGCCATCCGCTCGGGGCGAGAATTGCTGTGCTGGATTGGATGGTGCCGGCCTGAAGTATTCCGACGGGATTCCACCTTTCACGAAGTTGTGCGAAAACGCGGCGGGCAGTTTGGCCTGCGTTTCGTCGAGTGACGACACGGTCTTACTGGCGAGTTCCTGTGCGGAAGCAGACGGCACCGACTTGGGCCAATCGCCTCGCAAAACGACACCGCGCACGCGGAGTTCCGTTTGGTCGGCGAAATGAAACAGGCCGAACGTGCGCTGGTTCGTGACTTCCAATGGCCGTTCGTAGATCAACTGGCCGTTGAGCGTCAGGCCGACGGTATCGCCGTGGAGCGTGACCTTCATTTCGTTCCAGTCATCCGCCCGCAGCGGCAATTCATGGGGACCACGGCGATGTTCCCGCTCGACCGCTTGGTTCGCCGGGTCGCAGTCGGCGGCGGCGTACGCTCCGTCAGTGACCCAATGAATCTTCACGCCATCGGGATCAAGCAGGAACGCCAGTCGATCGAGCGCCGGATGTGCGTCGGCTTCGCCTGGCACATAGTAGAACTCGTACTCGATCGCACCATCTTCGGCCATCGGTCGGTGGTATTGCAGCAGGCTCTCGCGGTACGATCCGGTAATCTCTGGCTGCCGGATGCCGACAACACCGCCGACGGGATCGTCGAGGCACTGCCACGGCGAGTTACTGTCCGCATCACCAATGTCGTCGCCGTAATAGGAAAACCAGCCAACGAGTTGTTTGTCAGCCGTCAGTTCAACCTCGTCAGGCACCACTGGATTCCCGGTGACCCGCACATCGCGAACATCGCTGAGATGGCATCCATCGCTATAGATGGCCAGCCAGGGTTCGTAATGCTCGGGCAACTTGTGCGAACTGATTTCCCTCCCATTGAAGTAAGTCGTGCAGACGCGATCCCTAACTCGCACGCGCATCCGAACCGTCTCGCCTTCTAGTGGCAGCGGTGGGGCGAAGTTGATCGGCCGCTTTGATCGGAGTGTCCCTTCTTGAAATGTCTCGGCGTGGAGAAATTCCTGAAACACGCCACCGAACATCAAACCCGTGTGATTTGCCGCGAACGCCGGCGCAGTACATTGAACATCGAAATCGCCTGTCAGTGGGATGCGGTAGTAGAGCAGATCGATGTCGTGCGGCGCGCGCTTGTCGACACGATCCCCACGTCGTTGCCAGCGAGCTGGCGGTTGGCCCGCGCCGCGTGTCTTCGCGGTCTGCACGCTGGCTGGAATCCAGTTCGCCAGCGTTGACGGCGCGTCGATATCTTCGCCGGATGCCTCAGCCGATTTCTGTCCCAACAGCGACACGAGCTGATGATCCAACGCAGTCAGTCCGCTCCGCTTCCCGTGCAGCAGGCTGTTGAACAGGTGCGAACAAACCTCGGACACGATGGGTCGCGTTTCAGCGGATTTGAAGCCCCGCAAGGCAACTAGCGCCTCTGGCCACAACAATTCAACTCTGAAGTTGTCGCGACTTTCACGCAGAGTGGACAACTGCTCGCAGGCCGCCGCGGCAGCGCTCTGATCGTTGCACGCCGCCGCGATCAGAAACAGCAACGCGAATCGGGCACGCTGCTGGTCTTTGTCACTCGGCTTGACCGCGGCGACTTGGTTACGCAGTTGGTCCAGCCGATTGAGCTGTGCCGCGACGTCGACAAGATCGTACGCGGGGACCACAAGCTGGCCGCCGATGTCGACTTGGGACGCCGCGTCGGTCGGTGCGGGATTCGTCGTTGTAAACGCGCCGGCGAGTCGAAATGAACGACGACCGCGGCTTGGAAGAACCCAGTCGGAAAGAAACGAAAACCGTTCTTCGTCCGACAATGACGCGGCGTGATCGCGGACGGCGAATACATTCGTGGCGAGATCCTGTTCGCCGAAGACATCATTCAGGGCAGCGCGAGCGGCGGCTAATGGGCTCGGCGATGCTGCCGCCGCAAGGTTAGCGAGCACTTCGGTCGGGAGTGTCTCCGGCCAGTCGCCCGTCATCACAACATTACGAGCTCGCACCGCGCTGCGACGTCGGTCGTGGAATAGTCCGAACTGGCGTCCACTTTCAGCTTCGAGCGGATGATCGTAGATAACCGTGTCATTCAACCACAACTTGACCACATCACCTGCCAGCAAGACGTTGACGCGATTCCAGTCTTTAACTTGCAGCGGCAGCGGCTTCGGACCGCGTCGATTGAGCGGTTCGACGATCGCATTATCGACAGCCAGTCCGGTCCATTCGTTCTCGCCGTCCGTCATCCAGTGCAAGCGGACACCCTCTGGTTCGATCAGAAACGCCAATCGCCCCAAAGACGGATGGACTTCGATTTCTCCCGGCTTGTAGTAGAACTCGTACGAAATCGATTCACCATCGAGCAATGGTCGCTGATACCGCAGCAGGCTCTGTGGGTTCGCTCCCGCTGCCACGTACCGCTGCGCGTTGTGAATCGTGCCGTTGGCGACGTACCAATCGGATTCCTGTAATGATTCCTCTAGACCAGGCGCTGGCCGAAACGAGGGCTGCCGCTGGCCGAAAAACTTCGACTGCCAACCGCGCATCGCTCCGTCATCGACCAGCCGCACCTCTCGCGGAATCACTGGCGAACCGGTGAGCTTCATGTTGCGAAACAGCGGACGACGATCACCGAACGCTCGCAGCCCAATCCACGGACTCAAGTCTGCGACCCGCGAATCCTCCCAGACAGGATGCCCATTGACCGTGAACGTCGCACCCGTGGCGGTAGACCGAATCGATAGCCGATTGAAGACGGGGGTATTCTCGCTACGAATGAACGGACATGGCTGCTTTACGAACCGCGAGGCGTCGGCATCATGCACGGTGAGATCCTGGCCGCCGCTGTGAGCCAAAAATTGCAGGCCGCCGTACACCAAGCCGCCGTCGGTTGGATAGCCGCCACCTTGCTGTGCTTCACACGAGAACTCAAACTCACCGGTCAGCGGATAACGAAACAACAGCGCGCCGCTACTGGTGCCGGACAGATGCAGGATATGCTCCTCATGGGCCAGCCAGATGGGGCGACGTCCACCGCGCGCACTGAGGGTCGAATCCTCGCCGTTCGCAGCTACCCAGTGCTGCGGCCGCGAGCTACTGGACTCGTTGAAGACGACGTCCGGATACCGACTCGCAACAGCGACCGCGTAAGCCCGCTGCAGAACGGGGCGGATCAACGTCGACGTGCCGCGTGAGGCATTTTCGAGCAACTTCTCGATGATGGATTCGCCGATCGGTTGCAGCCGGTCATCGTCGAGACACGCCGCAGCGAGGGTTACGTCGGGAATCGCGTTCGCGCTCGTTGGCCCCGGATCGACAGCAGCCGACTCGAACTTCAGTACCTGGCCATCGCGCGTCGACAACGCGAGCTGTACAGACCAGAGGAATAGATCCCAATTATTCGTGTCAATGCGGTCCACGACGAAATCGATCGTGTCCCACGCACAAACTTCGAGCGACTCGACGATCGTACTGACGGAATTGTTTCGCGTTTTCCACTCGCCGGAGATCCCGGATCGACTCGAAACAATCCGCGCTCGGACTCCATCCCCATTGTCAAAAATGTGCTTGAACTGGCCCGTGATGGTTAATATCCCGTCGGCGGGAACGACCCAGCGGCGGACTGGAGAGAAATGCTGTTCCGTGTGTCCGCTGGTGGCGCTCAACATGGTCCAGCCCAAAACCGGGTCGGGGTACTCCGCCGAGCCTTGCCAGGCCACTCCGGTCCAGAATGGAAGTGGTTTGAAGTCGATGCGGAGCGGGTCGGTCGCGACTGGTGTGTAACCGAACTGCCACATCAGGTCGCGCGGAACTGTACCTTTGCGCCGCAGCTTCGGCGAACGTTCGCGTTGCAGTACCGCCAGCCGCTCGCGCAGAGATGTCTCAAGCTGCGTATCGCGCTGGTCTCGATCGACGATCCGGGCCATCGTCAGCACGTAGTCGGCTGCGGGAACTCTGTCACCGGACAACTCGGTCAGCTCCACGATTAAACGTCTCAAGCGCCAGGTCTCTTCGGCCG
>JBGTHH010000500.1:0-3296 GCA_041746275.1 Pirellulaceae bacterium
CTGGTTTCCCGACGCCTTCGTGGGCACGATGGCCCAGTTACTTTGTGCCTTGGAGAATCAGCGGGACCCCGAGATCCCCGGCCGCGACAACCTGTACACCATGGCCTTGGTCGAGGCCTGCTATCGGTCCGCTCAAGAGCACCGTGCCGTCGCATTGTCCGAGATCATGGCGGAACCTTGACCAACCGCTGGCTAATCTATTCGGCATAAGCTGCGTAATTTGCCAGGCTGGCAGTGCTGGCGGACCCAATCAACGCGCTTGCTCCTTGTGAGCGATCGGGTCGAGTGGCATACTGAAAGGGTGACTCGGAATCCAAATCTCGTCTGGGAGGCTCATCCATGATCAAGTTACTCGCTGGAATGTTTGTCGTGCTCGGCACGTGCTGCCTTATCGCTCCGGCTTCAGCACAGATCGTGACGGGACCCGTGATCACCTCGTATCGCCCGCTGACGGACGCCGAACCGATCACGACTTACTCTCCAACCACGACGTACTCGAATCCCGCGACATATTTGCCTGCGACGACCTATTCGCCCACCACGACTTACTCGCATCCTACGACAACCTATTCGCCAACCGTGACATACTCGCACCCTACGACGACCTATTCGCCAACGACGACCTATTCGCCCGTTATGTCCGCGCCCGTTATGTCCGCGCCGGTCGTTGTTTATCGTCAGCCGGTTCCCGCTTATGGCTATAGCTCGGTGGCCCCCGTGACGGTCTATCGCCCGACTGTGACGTATGCCGCTCCCACGGTCGTAGCGTCGCCGATGTATGTGGGGACACCGGCCTATTACGGCGCGCCGGTTGTCGTCAGACCCTTCGTGCCAGGGCAACCGATTCGCAACTTTTTCCGGTCGTTCTGATCGAGACGAAGGTTCGCGGATCGGCGAGAATCGCCACACGACGCTCATTCGCGCCAGGCGGGTCGATACTTTAATCCCAGATTCACGATACGTTGAATTAAATCACCGTACTCGATCCCGGCGGCGTGTGCGGACTCCGCGAAGTCCTCGCCATACGAGAGGTTGGGGTTGGGATTGGCTTCCAGCACATAGACATGGCCATCGGCCGTGACGCGAAAGTCCATGCGTGCATAGCCGGTCATGAAGAGCGCCTTATAGATCCGGCGGCAGAGCCGAATGATTTGGGCGGATAGTTCCTTGGGCAGGTCGGTCGGAGCCTCGGTCTTGACGCCCAGCTTTTCTTGATAGGCATAGTCCCACTTCACACGCGCGGTGGCGATATTGGGTTCCCCTTCCTGCAGCTTGGTCATCAACAGCTCCCAGATCGGCAACGTCTTCACCCGGTGGTTGCCCATCACGCCGACATAGAACTCGCGGCCCTCGATGTATTCTTCGACCAGCGCATCCGTCTTGGTCGCTTCGTAGACGAACTGCACGCGATCGACCAGTTCCTCAGGCGTGTGGACCAGCGATTTCTTGCTGAGCCCAAACGAGGCATCCTCCGTAGCCGACTTCACAAAGAGCGGATACCGCATGCGTTTCGGCGGCACGATCTTGGCTCCGAGTTCATACGACGTGAACTGCGGAGTCGGAATGCGGTGATACTGCAGGATCTGCTTGCACAACACCTTGTCGTGGGCCAGCATCAGCCCCCGTGGATTACATCCGGTGTAGGGCTGCTTGAGCAACTCGAGGTAGGCCGCGACATGCTGGTCGTAGACCGCCACACCGTGGAATTCCTCCAACAGGTTGAACGTGACGTCCGGCTTCCAATCGAGCAACGCCGAGCGGATCACGCCCGTGTCGTTACTCACGCCAAGCTTAAACAGCTCGTGTCCCAGCTCGCGGAGGGTCGTGCAAACGTCGTATTCGGTCTTCCAATGCAAGACTTGATCATCCGTGTAGCCTTGCATGTCATCGGGCGGAACAAGCTCCTCATCCATCAGAGCCATCACGCGTAGTTTCTTCATAGCCAAACCGGTCACATCGCGACCCGGTGGTGTCCTCCGTGCAGGTAGTTCATGGTTTGGACGGTCATCATCACTAACGTGTCTCGCTTGGTATGACGCTCCGACCGACGCAAACGCAACTTTAGTTCTCGGCAGCGATCGATCATCTCATTGAGCACCTGATCGATTGTGTACTGATACTGGCCCGTCCACTCGCCGATCGCCTGCCGCAAGTAGCGACGATGCGCTCGCAGGAATACCGCCGCCGCCGCGTTGCTGCGATGCTCGGGGGCGCGCGAAAACAGCTTGAGCAAGTCGCGGTCATAAACGGTTGGATGACCGATACCATAACGTTCCTTCTTTTCCTCATAGTGCTCGCGCAAGGTCTTCTTTAACGTCCGCACTTGATCCATCTGTTTACGCGAGACGACATGCTGCTTCTTGGTCGCCACTTCACTCATCAAACGGTCCACATACTCTAACTTCTTCAGGGCCGGCCAGCCATCGTACTGGGATCGCCAGGGAGAGCGGGGCCGCAGCCAGACGGCGAAAGTCTCGGCGAAATCCTCGGCCGGATGAGCCTGGGCATACCACATGTCCAAGTGTTGGACATAGCTCTTACTGTACGGCTTGGGGGAATAGTGTTCGGGATAGGGCAAGGACGAGTTACCGAAGACTTCTTGCCACGATCGACGCCGTCCAAGCCGGTAGGCATTGTCGATCGCATGTCCCGCCTCGTGTCGTAGGATTCTCATGCACCACGACTTGCTCCCGCCTTCGACTTCCAGCATCTGCTTGCGTTCCAGACGTTCGAGACGTGGGTGAGCCAAGTAGAAGGGAATGGCGACGCCGGGGATCCCATCCGCTGTAAACCATTCATCGGAAAGCCAACAATGCGGCCGAAAATGCAGCTCACGTTGGGCCAGCTCGTCGTAAAGCTGGGCGATGCGTTGTTCGAGCCGAGTCCCCTCGATCCGCAAGCCGAGATCACAGACGCGCATTTCCAGAAGCTGCTCGTCGGTATACCCAGCCCACTCCGGCTCATTCCCCGCGGCATGTCTGGTCGTTAGGGGAGTGCGTTTCATGGTACGAGCTATGGGTTTCGATCAACAGGGGCACCAAAATCTTATCATCGGCGAGATTGGCGGGCATGGTTACATTTTATGAGCCACCTACGGGAATCACCAGTTAACGGGGCCAGAATTCAAGCCATTTTCCTAGTTGGCCAGATGTGGACGTGGCGGGGTGTGGTCCGCTCTATGCCGCAGTTTTTCGAGGTTTCTGATCAACCGTTATAGGTGATTTAGCGGGAGTTGCTGGCACGGGCATGGCGTGACTCTTGAACCCCTTTTGTCGGACGTTGTCCCAGATGCGGCT
>JBGTHH010000501.1:0-5872 GCA_041746275.1 Pirellulaceae bacterium
GACAACCGGAAGCGGCGGCCGTGAATTGTTATCTGGTACGCATGAAGCATCGCCGAGCTGGAAGACTACCAGCCAAAAGTGCGCCGCCTCAATCCGCCTGTCGAAGGCCATATTGAAGCCGAATCGATCTGCCAAGTCAAGCATTTATTGGCACAGCGTTGTTTCTTGTGTGAGCGTGATCCCGCTCGGATCGACAAGTGGTTCGGTAAGTTGCTGCTCGCAAATCTGAGCGACTAGTTGCAAACGCAACGTCGCCGACAGCGTTGCGGCCAGCGAGGCGACCTGTTCCAAAGTAGCCTATCCGGACATGGCGAGCTACTCCGGCAAGGGTTCGGTCAGGAATGTCTGGACGGTTTGCACAACGCCGGCGACAACCGCCTCGAAAAGCTGCGCCCCTTTCTCCGGCGTGGCGAGATCGGCTCGCCCGGTCGCGCCTGCCCGTGTCCGTTGCCACATATCGCGACAAACGAACATGCCCTGCACTTGATCCGGCAGCCAGGCTCCCGCAGTGGCGATTTGCTCTCGATCAACTAAGTCGGGTCGCAAGTGCATGATCAGCGACGTCTCGAATTCACAGGCATGACCCACGAACTTATCTTCGCCGTCCAGGAACTGCACCATCTCGCGGTCCCCTGGCGACCAGTAGCAGCCAGCGGTCAACAACGTATCCGGAAACTCGGGTTGAAGCGTGCGCAAGGCCACACGCATCGGATCGATATTGCCGCCATGCCCATTCAGGATCATCAAGCGACGATAGCCATCGGCCAACAGCGGACGAACGATCTCGCCCAGCAGCGCGATGTACGTCGGCAATTCCGCGGTGAGCGTGGCTCCAAAACGCAAATGATGGCTGCTCGCGCCAAGCCATAAAGTGGGCAAGAGCAGTACGGAATCGGGCAGCCGGCGTTCGATCTCCTCGGCCACGGCGGTGCAGATGATCGTGTCGGTACCCGTCGGCAGGTGCGGGCCATGTTGCTCGACGGCGGCGATCGGCAACACCAGCAAGGTCCGGTCGCGACGGACATCGGACAGTTGCGCCGAGGTCAGTTCCTGAAACTTCATGAGAGACTCCCGGGTTCTTCGCGTGGGTGAGGAGATTGACGCATGACTTCCCAATAGGTCCAAGGTATCCGCTGGCGATCCGTGTTCGTTCGCCAGCCCAAGCTCAACAGGCTACCGATGAGCATGGTCAACCCAAAGCCGATCGGCCAGAACCACATCGAGAACCAATCGCGATGTTGCTCCATGAGTATCAATGTGATGACCGCGCCGGCCAGCGTGCCGACAAACACGCCCGGTGTGCTCGCGCGGCGCGAGAATAGGGCGAGGATGAAGACTGCCAGCAGCGGGCCACCGAAGGCCGCCGTGGTTTTCTTGGCAATCTCGAAGACGTCGCCGAGTTGCCCGACAAAGCAGGCCAAGACGATCGACGTGGCACCAATCGCCACGACCAGCAAGCGGATGAGCGTCACATCACGAGCGCCGTCTTGCGGACGCCATTGCGGCAGCAAGCGATCGCGAAAGTCGAGCACTAGCGCGGTGGTCACCGAGTGGATTCCCGAGTCGATACTCGACATGACAGCCGCCATCAGCGCGGCGAGAAACAATCCGACCAAGCCAGGTGGAAAGTGCAGTCGCACGAATTGCGGTAACGCTTGGTCCTGGAGGTTCGCCGCCCGGAACTCGTTGCCGACATTGGTCAATTCGATCGGTTGATGCTCGACCTGCGGATGCTGTGCGCGATACTGTTCCAGGATCGGCACGAGTTCTTGGGGATGGTGCTCGTAGTAGGCGAAGAGTCCCACGCCGATGGCCAGTAGGCCCGGCACGACGAGCCACATCCCTAGCAGATTGATCCCAAAGCCGAGCTGCGACGTGCGAATCGAACGCGCCGAGATATAACGTTGAACCGCGACTTGGTCGGCACCAAATGCGGATAGGGCTTCTAAAAACAATCCAATCAAAATGGCCCAACTGCCAAACTTTAGGGTCAGCGAAGGGGTGAAGTCAAACAGCATTCCGGGGCGACCGTCGAAGTAGGTGTGGGTGATTTCTCCGATCCCCAGTCCGCTCCGCGAGACGATCAATCCCAGCGATAACAGGATCGTCGTGGCGAAGACAAAGAACTGAATCACATCGGTCCACATCACGGCGCGCAATCCGCCCAGCATGGTGTAGGCGATCGACACCACACCCAGGGACATGATTACCACGATTTGCGAGACGCCCGCCACGCTGGCGATGACCAGCGACGCGGCGAAGGTCGCCGAAGCCATCCAGCCAATTCGCAAGAGGATAAACAGTCCACTCGCCAGACATCGCACCGACACGTGAAAGCGGCGTTCCAGGTATTCATAAGCGGTCTGGCAGTTGAGTCGGGAGTACACGGGAATGAAGACCCACACGACCAGCGGTGCCATCAGCGTAATGGCGATCAACGTCAAACCCACGCGCAGGCTGCTGCCAAACACCGCCGACGGATACATCACAAAACTGTTGGACGAAAACAGCGTCGCCATGACGCTCAGACCAACGACCAACCAACCCATGGAGCCGCCCGCGGCAAAGAACTCACGTCGCGACTGCTGCCGTCCAAACGCGATCCCCAGCCCCAGGGTCAGGAGCAAGTACGCAGCCACGACAAGGTGATCCAAGAGATGCACGGCGGGGAGCTTTCAGTTTCGTGACCGGAGAGGCTGTGAAAAAATTGGGACAGGCACCTCGCAGCTACGCGAAATCCTTGCACAACACTGACATCCACTCGGAGCCAGTCCCATTTTTTCACAGCCTCGGAGGGCGGAGTAACGCAGGGACATTACCATACTCCGTAGCGGGAAGCGAACTCAAGCGGTCGTCACAGGTGTCATGATCGATCTATTCCCTACCAGGAAGAAAGTCACCGGATCGCCGTATCACTTTGTGCGGATTAGTAAGGTTCTGGTGTTCTCAGGTTGGGGAATCGCTCACATCGTGGGCGGAACGCTATTTCGCCGTCCCCTGCGATCGACCGATACTAAATGGCAACGAAGCGAGAGGCGGCGCGGGGAGTGCGCCATGGAAACAGATCTACCAGGAAGGGCAAGCCCGTGAGTGTGTTGCAACAGCCGAGTTGTCACCGGTGGTGGGCAAAGGGTCGGGGTCTCATCGCAGCCACCGTGGTGGGTATGGGACTGGCACTCACTCCAGGAGTCGTCTCCGCACAGTTTCTAGGGACGAATTTCGTGACAGGCGATAACGATGGTGCCGTTGCCTCAGGATTTGATGCACACGCCAGTGGCACGAACGCCACGGCCAGCGGTGATTTTTCCATGGCAGTGGGAAGCAATGCCACCGCAGAGGGTTCGGAGGCGGCCGCATTTGGCAATACAGCCAGCGCCACGGGCGACTATTCAACCGCTAATGGCAATCTGACCAGCGCGACGGGTTCGTATTCCACAGTGACCGGAATGTTGGCGGCTGCCACTGCCGATAACGCCTCGGCTTTCGGAGCGTCAACTTTTGCGGGTGCCATGAATGCCACCGCGATTGGCTACGGGGCGAGTGCGCAGGGAGTTGGCTCGTCCGCCTTCGGTGCCAACGCCGTTACGACGCACAGCAACGCCACGGCCATCGGTCAGAATGCCGTCACGACCCGCAACGATCAGATGATGTTTGGCACGGCGACCAACACCTACACGGCACCGGGAATCACGTCGGCCGCGAGTCGCGCGGCACAGACGGGGCCGATCGAAGTCGTGACCTCGGACGCCAGCGGCAATTTGGCCACGGCGGATCCGAACGCGCTGGTGACCGGCAGTTCCGCCTTTCAGGGACTGCAAGGGCAAGTGAATCAAAACACCGAGGGTGTCGCGATGGCCTTGGCCATGGCCGGCTCGGCGATGATCCTGCCGGACGATAAGACCCATGCCGTGTCCGTGAACTGGGGTAATTTCGAGGGTCAGAATGCCATGGCCATGACCGGTGTCACACGGCTGTACGAGAATTGGTATCTGAACGGCGGCGTCGGTGTCGGCAACAATCAAGGCACGGTTGGTGGTCGCGCGGGTGTGAGCTTTGCCTGGTAAGTCGATCAAACCACAAGGATGTGGAGTAGCAGACATGCGAGTGCGACAACCGGTCGAGACATGGCGATCACCGACTAGCGGTTATTCTGTTCGACGAGGCGTGGTCGTCCTGGCGGTGGTGATGTCGTTCGCACTACGACCCTGGGCCGTGTCGGCTCAACCACTCGCGTGGCCGCCCGCGCAGCGAGCCAGTCATCCGCAACCGTCAGCGCAGCAGCCCCCAGGCTATCCGCCCACCGCGCCTGTAAGTAACCAATTGGACGAAGAGCGGACGGCTGCGGTGATCTTGCTGAAGAATGCCATCCTGGCCGTCAATCAAGGCAATCTCACGGGCAACTACACCGTGCTGCGCGATCTGGCTTCGCCGAGTTTCCGCGAACGGAACTCCGCAGCGGATTTGGCCATCATCTTCCAGAACTTGCGGCAGAAGAAGATCGATTTGTCTCCGATCGTGGTTTTGGACCCGGTGATGAATCATCCCCGAGTCGGCCCGGATGGTCAGTTGCTGATGGAAGGCTACTTCGCGTCGCAGCCTCTGCGGATCAACTTTCAACTGGCATTCTTGAAGGCGAGTGGCAGTGGCTGGATGATCCATAGCGTGACGATCGGAGCCGTGCCCGGTGCGGCAGCCACCGCTGAGCGCCAGGGCCAACCGGCCTATCGCTAAGGCCTGAGCGTTCACATCGTCTCGCGAGCGTAGAAACTACGCAACTCGCTGACGTAACGCGTTTCTTCACCGTCTTGGTACTCGCCCCAGACACGCAGATAATTCTTGGCGTTGGGATCCTTGATCGACTGGCCGGGGATAAAGCAGTTGGCCTCTTGGGTCGATTGCGCAACGGTAACTTCCGCAGTCCAGTCGCCGCTGATCGAGTCGGGCACGGTGTTTTCCGCTCCCGAGGGAGGCGCGTTGGCAGGCAATTCGTTCGGATCCGCGGAGCACTTGTAATGGACCAACGTGACGTCCGACGAACTTCCGCTGGCACTGAACATACTCTCGCTTACCTCAATGCAGGCGTCGGCGGCGGGGTTACCGATGTTCACATTGGGATTCATAAAGCTTCCTCGTGATTCAAAGACATAACTTGAAAGTTGCTAAAGTTTGTGGTCCCAAACGCATTACGAACCCCCACGCCTCCAGTCAGGCGATCTTCGAATCGCGGATCGGCGCAGGCTCGAAACACGCCCTGATCGATATCCAGTAGGCGTTCCGCGGACTGGCCATTCCAACGCACATCGCGTAAGATTCCGTCGCGAATTTCCAGCCACAGTGACGACTCGGCGAAACCCGCGCGTTCAATCTCCAGGCTAGCCAATTCGTTGCGGTGAAGTTCGCAGATTCCGCTACTTCGCACGTACATGAGGCACAGCGAGTGGATTAGGTAGGACCTTCCATTGGGATTGTTGTCGAGTTCGATCAGCCGAAAGGTCGCGGCGCGGTGGCCATCTTCAATCGGAATTTCTTGATAACCAAACATCAAACCACCGGTGCCACTGTGCTCGTTTTTGGAGATGCCAATCTGCAAGCGAAACCGCTGATTTGGTACGTCACCGACTTGAAAAACTCCATTGGCCCGCGACGTCACGGACAGCGTCCTCTTCTGAGGTTCGTAATGCCAACTCGACGCGGGATGGTCGTGAGGAAAGCAGATCTCGGTGGGTGGACGCTGTAGTAAATCATTCCAAACGAAAGGCCAAAAACGCCGCGGTGACTTCTCGGAGTCGATAGCTCCGAGTGCTGCGGAGTCAGCCAGGTCTGGCTGTGGCATGCCATTCAACCGAGAGGCACCGAGATAGCCCAGTCCTCC
>JBGTHH010000502.1:0-6155 GCA_041746275.1 Pirellulaceae bacterium
TTTGATCCAGCCGGGGTGGTCGGCGGCAGCCCTTCCGTAGCATCGCTCGCACCGGCAGCCGACGGGGTTGTCGCCGGGCGGTCTGTGGTCAGCGACGGGAGGGGACTGTCATCGAACGAAGTTTGATCGGTATTGCCGAAGACCGTCTCTTGCGTATTGAGCACCTTGATGGCCGCGACAGAGATCAGAATCCAGAACGCCGCCACGCCAATCGTGATCCGCGTGAACAAGTCACCCGCCTTGGAACCGAAGGCGCTTTGGCCACCCATTCCGCCCAAAGCTCCTGTCAAACCACCGCCACGACCTCGTTGGACCAATACCAACAGAATCAGAAATATCGACGTGATCAGCAACAAAGCCATGAAGAGAAACTGCATTTGACCGGTCCTTTGATGTTCGCAGCGCGTCGAGCTCGGCACCTAAGGAGCTGCTGCGATGATTCCCAAAAAGCTTTCCACCTTCAGTGAGGCACCACCCACCAACGCTCCGTCGATGTTGGGCTGACCCAATAGTTCGGCGGCGTTATCTGGCTTCACACTTCCCCCATACTGAATCCGTACTGCCGCCGCAACTTCCGCAGTGTAACGAGATTCTAGCAATCTGCGAAGGTCGGCATGGACCTCTTCGGCCTGCTCGGGCGTCGCGACCTTACCGGTTCCGATCGCCCACACGGGTTCATAGGCGATCACCACACCGCTCATTTGCGAAGCCTCAATGCCGGCCAACGAACCCTCGAACTGCTGTTTCACAACCGACTGAGTTTGCCCCGATTCTCGCTCGGCAAGCGTTTCACCAACGCAGACGATCGGGACCAACCCCGCCGCGAGGGCACTAAGCACCTTACGATTGACATCCTGATCCGATTCCCCCAGGATGTGCCGCCGCTCGCTATGACCCAAGATGACATACTTGCAACCCAAGTCCAGCAACATGCTTGCGCTGATTTCCCCGGTGAAAGCACCGTTCGCCTCGTGGTACATATTTTGGGCACTCAACCCGACCGCCGAGCCCTGAATCACTTGGCTCACGGCATCCACGTAAAGGCTCGCCGGAGCAATGGCCACTTCCACATCGCTCCGCTGTAAGAAGTTCTCGACGATGCCTTGGGCCAATGCCACGGATTCCCCACGCGAAAGGTTCATCTTCCAATTACCGGCGATGAAGGGACGTCTCACGACAGGTGCTCCTGGGACGGAATTGCTGGGAAACTGGTAGCGACAAGCCAGTTAAGCAACGGTCACGAAATAACTTCCCCGTTCTCCCAGCGATCATCACGACGGAGCGTGATAGCTACTTTGGATTTGAGGAAGTTATTGCGTGATCGTTGGTAAGCCGAATGCAGAGCTTAGCACATGCCATCGCGTTTCGTCGAGGGAGTGCTAGCCGTTCGTGTTGACAGAGGCCCCGCGGCGACATCACAATAAAGGCCACAACAACCGTCGCAGCAACTTTGTGACCCGCCAGGGAGTTCCCACCGCGTGCAGACGATACCTTAAGGTATGTCTTGCCTATCGATCCTTCCGGAGTGCCCGCCGATGACGCCGCAGCCATGCCAGGGACCCGTGTCTCGTCGTTCGTTCTTACAAGCCGGATCGTTGGGGGTCGGCGGCCTGGGTCTGGCGGATCTGCTGCGGAACCGAGCCGAAGCGGGTGCCACGACGCTTGAACCAGACACCTCGGTCATCCTGATTTGGCTTCCAGGCGGTCCGCCGCATATGGAGACCTACGATATGAAGCCGGACGCGCCGTCCGACTATCGGGGAATCTTCCGACCGATTCACACCAACGTACCCGGCATCGATGTCTGTGAACTGTTGCCGTTGCATGCTCAGATCGCGGACAAGTTCACACTGATCCGCTCGATCGCTCATGAGTTCGCCGATCACGGCGGGGGACACAAGCGATTCCTGACGGGACGCGATCCCAAGTCGCCCGTGGGCTTTGTCAACGACAATCCCGCTGTCGGCTCCATCGTGGCGAAGATGCGCGAGCAACGTAGTGTGGGTGTGCCGAACTACGTGACCGGGGCCAACCATGGTCGAGACGGAATCGACGTCTACAGTTTCGGCAGCGCCTACCTGGGTAACGATACGCACCCGTTCGTCGTGCCGGGCGATCCTAACCTGCCCGACTACAAGATCCCCAATCTGTCCCTGCATCCCAGCTTGTCCGATCGCCTCGATAACCGCGCGGAGTTGCTACGCCGATTCGATTCGTTACGGCAGAAAGTCGAAAGCCACGGCGTGATGGACGCGATGGACAGTTTTCAACGCCGGGCCGTCGAGTTGTTGACTAGCGACAAAGCACGCAACGCATTTGATCTGTCCCAGGAGTCCGACGAACTGCGTGATCGATACGGCCGACATGCGTGGGGACAGCGGGCTCTAATGGCACGACGGCTGATCGAGGCCGGTTCCAGCTTTGTCACGATGGTGATGGAAAATCCGTATCAGTCCGGCATCGGGTTCCTGAAGAATGGCACCTACAACTGGGACTCACACGCCGTGAACTGCCACCTGTTTGACGACCTCAAAGCAAGGGTACCGATCTATGATCGAGCGGTAACGGCGCTGGTCGAGGATCTGCATCACCGCGGACTCGATAAGAAGTGCTTATTGATCGTGACGGGCGAGTTTGGTCGCACGCCCCGCATTTCGAATCAAATCGGCTCGCAGACCGGTGTGATGCAGCCCGGCCGCGACCATTGGCCACAAGCGATGTCGATGCTGGTCACCGGTGGCGGCATGAGAACTGGACAGGTGGTCGGCTCGACCAACTGGAAAGGGGAGCATCCGCAGGACCGACCGCTCACACCCAATGATCTCTGGGCCACGGTGTATCGCCATTTGGGGATCGACCAGGAACACAGTTTCCCCGATCACAGCGGTCGCCCCATGCCCATCCTGCCCTACGGCACGCCCATCGCCGAATTGCTGTAACGTGGCTTGGGAACTTTAAGCTCTAGTGCTTTGTACGACTAAGAATGGGGGTTGGAGTACAGCCTTCAGGCTGCGAATTACCGGCTAAAGCCGGAACTCCAACCGTAAACTCAGAATTGACAGAGCACTAGCGGTGCTTTTGACGCATGCGGCGGCTGTAGTCTTCCAAGATCTTTCGCTCGCGCGCGGTTAAGCTTTCGATGCCGTCGCGATTGACCTTTTCGAGCAGTGCGTCGCCCAAGGCATCGATATCGCTGCTCACATCGTCTGGATCGTGAACGCGTAGCTTCGGTCGCGACGCCAACGAATCCGCCACCTGCGAAAGCTTTTGAGGCACGAGCCGGCTGAGATGCCACTTGAACTTGAAGTAGGCCAGCGCAAAGACCACGCCGACCAGATGGACATCGTAGGCGACCCGTCCCACGCGCTCGTCGCTACCGGGCAAGGCAATCTCGACTCCCCCGGCCCCCAGCAAGTTGATACCGATTACCAAGACGCCCACCAGCCACGCCGGGACCGGGACGATCATGAACAGCAGGAGCGTTTGCTTGGGGAAGTTGCACACATACAAAATGATCACTCCCGTGACGGCTCCGGACGCGCCCAAACAACGAGCCCAGTCGGCTTCGGGAACCATGACCACTTGGCGTAGGGCCTGCACGACGGACCCCAGCACGATGACCAGCAGATAGAATCGCAAGATCTCCTTCGATCCATATACCGCCTCGACGCTCCGGCCCAGGAACCAGAGGCTGAGCATGTTGAACAACACGTGCTGATAATCGCGTGGGTCGTGCGCAAAGCCCGATGTCAGATAGCGCCACCAATACCATGGCTTGGCGAGGTCCTGTGGTCCCGAGGCCATTTCGAGCATCAGCCAATGCTCGCGTCCCGCGATAAACGCATCGAGCACATACGCCGCGATGGTTACCAGGACGATCTTGGTGATCATCGTCGAGTTACCAACGGACATTCCGCTGACCTCGTCGTCGTCGCGATAATAAGGTCGGTCGTGGATGCCCATCGTCGCGGTTATGTGGGAGAGAGTTGGAAGAGTTGCCGGACGAACGGTCGGGCCTCACAGGGATGTTGGTATATCCTACGCCACGCCGCAAGGAAAGGCGAGTTCGCCGCAACTCGTCGACATAACTGGTTTTGGGGGGTGTCCCGCGACAAAACCTTGCGGTCGGCGCGGGCTTGGACGACAATGCGAACTCGCCGTTCACGGACTCGCGTCCGTCGCTGCAAGCCGTGCCTCCCGCCTCCTTCGATGGGACTGAAATCGCCATGCAATTCTTACCGAATCGTCGTCGTTTCCTCGAAACGTGTTCTTTCGCTTCCGCCGCCGCCCTGACCACGGGGCTGGCCACCGGTGCTGCCGCAGCGGAACCGATCGTGCGAAATGGCCAGCCGAAGTTCAAGTTCAGCTTGGCGGCTTACAGCTATCGCAGCTTGCTGCAAGGCAAGGAACCGCAACTCACGCTCGCCGATTTCATCGACGATTGTGCTGCGATGCAGCTTGAGGGCACGGAGCTGACGTCGTATTACTTCCCGAACCCCGTTACGCCCGAATACCTGCGTCAACTCAAACAACAATGCTTCCGCCTGGGCCTCACGATCTCCGGCACGGCCGTCGGGAACGATTTTGGATTTCCACCGGGTGAGAAACGCGACGAACAGATCGCCAACTTGAAACGTTGGATCGACTATTCCGAGATCATGGGAGCGCCGGTCATTCGCGTGTTCGCGGGGCATGTGCAGAAGGATTCCACGCCCGAGCAAGCCCATCAGCTCATGGTGGCGGGACTCGAAGAGTGCTGCGAGTATGCCGGGCAGCACGGCGTGCATCTGGCTCTGGAGAATCATGGTGGGCCCACGGCAACCGCGGAAGGCCTGCTGGCTTTGGTTCGCGATGTGAAAAGCCCGTGGTTTGGTGTCAACCTCGACACGGGCAACTTCCACACGGAAGACATTTATGGCGACTTGGCCAAGGTGGCCGACTACGCCATCAACGTGCAGATCAAAGTCGTCGTCAGCGGCCCCGACAAGCAAAAGCAACCGGCCGACTTCCCTCGCCTCGCCAGCATTTTGCGCGACGCCAACTATCGCGGCTTTGTGGTGCTGGAATACGAGGAGAACGAGAGTCCGCGAGAAGCCTGTCCGTCCTATGTGAACCAGATGCGAGACGCGTTCGCTTGATGAAGGGTGCGTGAAGTCAGCTTTTGTTCAAGTGATGCGTTGCGCAAGTCGTATCGCTCGCCGCGCAGAGTGAAGGTTGGAGTTCCGGCTTTAGCCGGTAATTGGCAGCCTGAAGGCTGAACTCCAACCCGCATGTTTTATCGTGACAAAGCACTAGCAAGCCGCCGCGCGGTAGACGGCCGTGCTCTCCGCGATACTGGCTCCATGAGTGAACGGATAGTCTTGCTCGGCGAGCAACTGTTCGAGCGCGGAGAGGAACAGCAACACATTCGCGGCGCGCGCACCATAGCCCATCAAGCCGATTCGCCAGACCTTGCCCTTGAAGGCTCCGAGTCCCGCCCCGATCTCGATCCCAAACCGATTCAACAAGTCGCCGCGGACGCGAGCGTCGTCCACTCCCGGAGGAATGTGGACGGCATTGAGCATCGGGAGCTGATGTCCCTCCTGCGCCGCGTAGCCAATTCCCAAGGCGGCCAGTCCGGCCTTCAAGGCACGATGGTTCAACTGATGACGAGCGAAGCACTGCTCGAGTCCTTCCTCATGGATGATCTGCAACGCCTCGTACAACGCGTACGACATATTGATCGGAGCCGTGTGATGGTAGACACGATCCGAACCCCAGTAGTTGGCCAACAGGCTGGCGTCGAGATACCAACTCTGCACCTTGGTCTTGCGCCCGAGGATGACATTCATCGCCCGCTCATTGAACGAAATCGGTGCCAAGCCCGGGGGACAACTCAGACATTTCTGCGACCCGGAATAAATCGCATCGATCTGCCACTTATCCACCTCGACGGGAACGCCTCCCAAAGCCGTAACCGCATCGACGACCAACATCGCGCCCGCATCGTGAACCAAATCCGAGATCGCTTCGATCGGTTGCCAAGCCCCCGTCGAAGTTTCGGCCATCACGATCCCCACGACCTTGGGTTTGGCCGCCGCCAGCGCTGCCTTCAAGTCGTCCGGTGTGAAGACTTCGCCCCAGGCTCGTTCGACTTTGGTCACCGTGGCTCCCGC
>JBGTHH010000503.1:0-3460 GCA_041746275.1 Pirellulaceae bacterium
AACGTCATGCCAGGGCAACATGGACGATGTCGTTGACAACTGCCTCCGCTGGCAAAACCAACATGGAATTCATAAGTAAGTGTGGGGAACATCGGACTATCCGATAGCACTCCATTGACAATCGAGTGCGCAAATCACGTGCCGCCGCTGCCTAATCAAGTAGCAACTGACCGATGGCATCAGAGAATCCGCACAAGTTTTCTCATGATCCGGTTCACTCCCTACGAACGGTCGTTCACGATGCGTTTGGGAAGACTTCGCCAGCCGCTACCTTCGCTAAACCGAATCGCGAGCTTTGCGACTCGGCAGTGATGCCAGCCATGGCACGGGCATTGCAATCAACGATTCGCCTGTCATGAGGAAGGCGATCGAAGGCGGATCGAGATAGCAAACAATTGGCGCGCCACCGGCGTGTTGCAAGGAACTCATGCTCGCCACCAACACGGACCTTACGCATCTGTCGTTTGTCGAAATGTTGCTCGAAGAGCAGCAGCGCACGACGGCTGTCGAGAAATTCTCACAACTGCATGCGCGGGCCGAGTTGCCGCTACAAGCCCGGTACTATCGCGACCTGATCCCGGCCCAGCGGCCACGTCCCGGTGAACAGTACGCGTTTGATGTCGACCTGGATGCCTGCTCCGGTTGCAAGTCGTGCGTGACAGCTTGCCACAATCTCAACGGGTTAGACGAAGGAGAAGTGTGGCGGAACGTCGGCCTCCTGCATGGTGGCTCAACGGAACAGCCCTTGCTCCAGCACGTGACCTCGGCCTGCCATCACTGCCTGGAGCCGGCGTGTCTTCACGGGTGTCCCGTGCGGGCTTATGAAAAGGATCCGGTCACTGGCATCGTCAAGCACTTGGATGACCAGTGCATTGGCTGTCAGTACTGCATGTTGAAATGCCCTTACGATGTCCCCAAGTACAGTCATCCGAAAGGGATCGTCCGCAAATGTGACATGTGCAGTGATCGCTTGGCCGCCGAGGAGGCACCAGCATGTGTTCAAGCTTGTCCCAACCAAGCAATTCGCATCACGATCGTGAATCAACAACAGGTTATTGAGGAGAGCGAGACCAGCATCTTCCTGCCAGGTGCCCCCGAACCCGGTTACACGATCCCGTCCACCGTCTATCGGACCCAACGGATTCTCCCGCGCAACATGTTGCCGGCCGATTACTATGCGGCACGTCCGTCTCACAGTCATCTGCCGCTGATCGTGATGCTCGTCTTGACCCAGATGTCGGTGGGTGCGTTCGTGGTAGAGCAGGTCTTGCAATCCCGGTTGGCTACCATGGCGGGCATCACCGGTGCGGAGCATGTGCGACCGATGCACTTAATCGCCGCTTTGTTGTTGGGGTTGTTGGGATTGCTCGCATCCGTGTTTCACTTGGGGCGTCCACAGGTCGCTTATCGCGCGTTCATCGGTCTCCGCACCTCTTGGCTGAGTCGCGAAATTGTGGCGTTTGGCCTCTTCGCGGTTCTAGCTTCCGCGTATGTCGCGATCGCCTGTGCGAACTACATGGGCTGGGCAATCCCGCAGGTTGTCGAGACGTCTTTGGGGTTGATCGGGGGCGCTGCTGGGCTGATGGCCGTTGCGTGCTCGATGATGATCTACATCGATACACGACGAGCCTTTTGGAGTCCCACGAATACGGTGACAAAGTTCTTGGGGACCGCGCTGGTGCTGGGGATTCCAGTAGCGTTAATCGTGTCATTGGCCTCCGCGGTCTTGTCGACGAGTCTCAGTATCGAGCACGTCCTCACCACCTATGGTCAACGATTGTGCCAATCGCTCATCGTCGTAGCCGGACTCAAGTTGCTCTTTGAATTGACGATCTTCGCGAACCTGCACAGCAAGCGACACACGCCGATGAAGCGTTCGGCTTTGCTGTTGAGCGGTGAGTTACGTGGACCAACCACGGCCAGATTCTCGTTTGGCGTTGCGGGAGGAATTTTGATGCCGCTCGTATTGCTCGGGGAAAGCCAACTCGCGCCCACGAGCGGCTTTCATCCGGTGTTTATTGGCGTAATCGCCGTGCTGTCGCTGGCCATGTGTCTCGCCGGCGAGTTCCTGGAGCGTTACTTGTTCTTTACCGCCGTCGTGGCTCCCAAGATGCCTGGTGCGGTGGCTGCTTAAATGTCCAACCTACTTCCCGAAATCGAGTCCTCGTCCATTGCGTCCCCGACGACCGCCCTCGATCCATCGTCGGCGCTGGTGCAGCGCACGGGGCCACTGACCAGCGAATTGCTGTTGGCACCGGGCACGTTTGGACTGGGCAAGCTGCCTGTCAAACAGCAGCCCGATGCGACGACCGCCATGGTCTGCGGATACTGTTCGACGGGATGTAGTTTGAATATTCATCTGCGCGATGGCGAGGCGATCGGGCTGACACCGAATACCGAGTATCCGGTTAATCTCGGGATGGCCTGTCCGAAAGGTTGGGAGGCATTGACGGTTCTGGGATCTCCGAATCGCGCGACCACCCCGCTGCTGCGCAACACTCGCGGGACGCTCGTGCCAGTCGATTGGGAACGGGCGATGCGGGAATTCTGCACTCGCTTTCAAGCGATTCAGGCCGAGTCGGGACCGGCCTCGGTCGCCTTCCTCAGCACGGGCCAGATTCCCACGGAAGAGATGGTGCTGCTAGGAAGTTTGGCCAAGTTCGGCATGGGGGTGGTGCATGGAGATGGGAACACGCGCCAGTGCATGGCGACCTCGGCGGTGGCCTACAAGCAAGCCTTCGGCTTCGACGCGCCACCGTATTCGTATCGCGACTTTGAAGAGTCCGATGTGATTGTGCTGATTGGCTCGAATCTATGCTTGGCTCACCCCATCATGTGGCAACGGGTCTGCCGCAATCCCCACTCGCCCGAGATCATCGTCGTCGATCCGCGGATGACGGAAACCGCGATGTGCGCGACGCAGCATTTGGCCATCGAACCCAAATCGGATTTAACGCTGTTATACGGCATCGCCAACCTCTTGATCAGTCAAGGGTGGATCGATCAGGAGTACATCGCCCGTCATACGTCGGGCTTCGACGAGTTCAAGGCGTTTGTCTCAACGTACACTCCACGCGACGTGGCTGCCGCAACCGGAATCTCTGAGAACGCCCTACATCGCTTCGCCAGATCGATACACGAAGGGAGTCGTGTATCGTTCTGGTGGACGATGGGGGTGAATCAGAGTTATCAGGGAGTCCGCACGGCTCAATCGATCATCAATCTCGCCCTGATGACGGGCAACATGGGGCGTCCAGGCACCGGTGCCAATTCCATAACCGGACAATGCAATGCCATGGGATCGCGCCTGTTCAGCAATACCACGAACCTGCTCGGCGGTCGTGACTTTCAAAACGCTCAACATCGCGCTCAGGTCGCCGGAATTTTGGGCATCGACGTCCAACGCATCCCCGATCAAAACAGTCTGGCCTATCACGAAATCATGGAAGGCATCGTGCGC
>JBGTHH010000504.1:0-3276 GCA_041746275.1 Pirellulaceae bacterium
ATCGCCTCTTCCTGGCTGATGACGCGCTTGTGAAGATCCTTCTCCATCTCCATCAGCCGCATGCTGTCTTCGGTCGACAGTCGAGTTAGCGGAATGCCAGTCATCTTCGAGACGACTTCCGCGATCACTTCCTCGTCGACCACGCCATCCGTCTCGCGGGATTTTTCCCGCCAGTCACGCGTAATCTGCTCTTTCTTCTTACGGAGCTTGTCCGCCTGATCGCGCAGAGACGCGGCCTTTTCAAAGTCCTGATTCGCGACCGCCTCTTCCTTTTCCTTGTTCAATCGCTCGACATCCTCGTCGATCTCCTTCAAGTCTGGTGGCCGAGTCATCGCTCGCAATCGCACGCGTGCTCCCGCTTCATCGATCACGTCGATGGCCTTGTCGGGCAAACAACGCGCCGTGATGTAGCGTTCGGACATTTCCACGGCCGCAACGACGGCGTCGTCCGTGATTTGGACGCGATGATGCTCCTCATAACGCTCGCGCAAGCCCTTCAGGATCTCAATCGTTTCTTCTTTGTTGGTCGGTTCAACGATGATTTCCTGGAAGCGTCGAGCCAGCGCGTTGTCCTTTTCAATGTACTTGCGGTATTCATCGAGTGTGGTCGCGCCAATGCATTGGATTTCCCCACGAGCCAAAGCGGGCTTCAGCACATTGGCGGCGTCGATAGCGCCCTCCGCTCCACCAGCTCCCACGAGCGTATGCAACTCGTCGATGAACAAGATCGTGTTTTTGGCACGACGGACTTCGTTCATGACCGCTTTGATCCGCTCTTCAAACTGACCGCGGTACTTTGTGCCCGCCACCATCATGGCCAAGTCCAGCACCACGATCCGCTTGTCGGCCAGCAGTTCGGGGACGTTGCCTTCGATGACTCGTTGGGCAAAGCCTTCGACGATGGCGGTCTTGCCGACACCCGCCTCGCCGAGCAACACGGGATTGTTTTTCGTGCGTCGGCAGAGCACTTGAATCGCTCGTTCGATTTCGCGTTCGCGACCGATGACCGGGTCGAGCTTCTTCTGTTTGGCCAATTCGCTGAGATCGCGACCAAAGCTGTCGAGGGCCGGAGTCTTCGATTTGCCGCCCTTGGCGGAGCCGCCCGCCTCCGTCCCGACAGCTTCGCGACCGCCACGTTCGCCGCCTTCACCTTCCAAGCCGTGGCCAAGGAGGTTCAGTACCTCTTCGCGAACCTCTTCGAGCTTGAGCCCCAGGTTCATCAGAACCTGCGCCGCGACCCCCTCTTGCTCTCGCAACAAACCCAAGAGAATGTGTTCGGTCCCGACGTAATTGTGATTCAGATTCCGAGCCTCTTCCATCGAATACTCGATGACCTTCTTGGCTCGCGGAGTCTGAGGCAACTTGCCCATCGTGACCATTTCGGGCCCGCTCTGGACAAGCTTCTCTACCTCCAGTCGAATCTTCCGTAAGTCGACGTCCAAATTCTTCAGGACATTGGCGGCAACTCCACTGCCTTCTTTCACCAAACCCAGCAGCACATGTTCCGTGCCGATGTATTCGTGATTGAAACGCTGAGCTTCCTGGTTCGCGAGTTGCATCACCTTCCGGGCGCGATCGGTGAATCTTTCGTACATCAATTCGTCCTCTCGTTACATCTGGGAAATCCGGAAGTCGGATTCCTCGCGGGGCACATCTCTGTTGAGTTTGGTTTCGTCGTTTGGTTCACTGGTCGCCGTGGCAACCAGCCGTTTTAACGTGTCACGTTCTTGGGCAATCTCGCTTCGCCACTTCGCTCCTTCCACCAAACCTACCATGCGATCAAGCTGCTTGATGGCCTCATCGTAGCGTTTGGTTCGCCGATACAAAGTGGCCAACATCAGCCGAGCATCCACATCCCGACTGCACTGCCGCAGTAACCGCCGCAACAACGTTTCGGCCTCAAACCAGTGGCCCTTTAAGTATTCGTTTTGAGCCTGGATAAACAAGCCCCGGTCGTTAACCTGAGGCGGCTCGCGCAAATGCGGTAAGGATCGATGTGCTTGAACCACGGAGCCCAGCCAAATCGTTCCCAGTACAATCCAACCGGCGAGTGTCAGCGAGTCTGGTAAGAGGTTAGGCCAGATGAAGCTGGCCACCAAGGCGAGATTGAGGGCTGCGGCAAAAGCCACCGCAACGGCCAAAGCCACCCAATCGCCTCGAATCCACAGACGGGGTAATCCTGGCCAAAGGCAAATGATATAAGTCGAGCTCTGCATCCAACCTTCGCTCCGGCATCCCTTCCAAGTCGACAATCCCTGGCGAACATGGCGAGAGTCGCCTCGAAATTGTAACCCCGGTTATTGGGATGAGCAAGGCAAGTAAATACCCCCTCGAATCGTCCACTCTTGAGTCATCCTCCCAGTTCGCGCGTTGTTGGTGTACCATAGGATCGATTGGGGGGTGAATTTCATTTCCCCCGAAAGAGCTGGTTATGAAATGGCGATTCTCCAGGATTTTATGTCTGCCGGAGTTGAGGGAGGCTCCTTCCATCATCGCTTTTGAACACGCCGCTTGTTCAGATCAAAGGGGATAACATGATTGATCGCATCACGGTACTGGTCACCTGCACCTTACTTGCAACCACGATGGTGTCAGCCGTGGCGCAAGCGGATGTCGCAAGGTTCCCCACGCCGCCGGATGGATTTGACTTGAGCCGCGAGGGTATCGAACGTGGCAAGCTGGAACTGGTCGAGTACGATTCGACCACCGTGGGAATCAAGCGACAGGCACAGGTCTATACGCCGCCGGGATATTCCGCGGACCAACAGTACCCGGTCCTGTACCTGCTTCACGGAATCGGGGGAAACGAATATGAGTGGACACGCGGTGGCGTAGCCGATGTAGTCCTCGACAACCTCTACGCCGATGACAAGCTTGTGCCGATGATTGTTGTCTTGCCGAATGGACGCGCCGCGAAAGACATCACGCCACGGGATCCCATTCCCCGGCAGTCTCCGGCGTTCGCCGCCTTCGAACAGGATCTGCTTCACGATCTCATCCCATTCATCGAGAAGACCTATGCGGTGAAGGCCGACCGGGAATCCCGCGCGCTGGCCGGGTTGTCGATGGGGGGCGGACAGGCGCTCAATTTTGGACTGAATCACTTGGATACATTTGCCTGGGTTGGTGGGTTTTCATCCGCTCCCAACACCAAGCCTCCCGCCGAGTTGATCGCGGACCCGGACGAAGCGACCCAGAAGCTCAGATTGCTATATGTCTCATGTGGTGACCGTGACGGGTTGTTCCGAATCAGTCAGGGTGTACATGCCATGCTCG
>JBGTHH010000505.1:0-8308 GCA_041746275.1 Pirellulaceae bacterium
GCGCAAACAGGGAGTCTCGCCGGGAACAATCGTCATCGACTGGCCTTCGGCTCCGATACAGCCGCCATAGACCCAAGGAATGTTGAAGGCGATCGACGCATCGTTCAATAGAAAACGCGTCTCGAAGTTGTCGGTACCATCGACGATCATGTCGACGCCATCGAGCAACTGCTGGATGTTCGTATGATCGATATCCGTGACCAGGGGCTCCACTTCGATCTGCGAGTTGATCTTGCGCAGTTTGGCGGCCGCCGCGATCGCCTTCGGCAGGCCCGCCGCCACGTCCTCTTCGTCGTAGAGCACTTGCCGTTGCAGATTATTGATCTCGAGGAAGTCGCGATCGACGATGCGCAGATGACCAACTCCGGCTCGTCCCAACGTGTTCGCCAGGACCGAGCCCAACGCCCCACAGCCCGCAATGAGCACGCGACTGACTTGCAACTTGGCTTGTCCCTCTTCCCCCAGCGGCGCATAACGCATCTGGCGGATGTAGCGATCGAGATTGGGGAGCGGGTCTGGCACTTGGCATTCCTTTGGAACCTGTCCGAAAAGGGGTCTGACCCTTTGGAGGCGATTTCACTGGGTTTTTGGCCACGCCGGAGAGGGACTGACCCCTTTTCGGACAGGCTGTTACACGACGTAGCCAGCGAAGTCACCGATGTCGACAAGATCGCTCTGCAAGCGATCACAGGCACCGCGGGCTTCGGGAAGCGACTGCGTTCCATTCAACCGTCGAACTGCCACGATGGGAAGTGGGCCAGCGGCAACGAAGCGCGCGAGACTCTCTCGCTGGTCCGCATCACAGACGATCAATTTGGCCCACGGAGGCACGGTCAACAGCGGCTGATCGGCAGGCATCCTCGCGGCGAACAACAGATTCGGAGCGACGGCCGACAGATCCTCGGCGGCTGTCCACTCGATGGGTAACGAGACGATGGCGACCGCAGGCCAGCGCGACAGACGTCGAACTTGGTGGATCACATCGCTTCCGTCGAGTTCAATCACCAGGAGCACGCCTTGGGCCGAAGCCTCCGCCAGCAGTTCCTCCGATGGATCACTGGTCACCATGACCGCATGTTGCTCGCGCCACTGGCCCAATGTGTCGGCTTGAGGATGGTCGACAGTCACGCCGCGCAGGACCCAACGCTTATTTGCCCAACGTAAGTGGCTGCCCACCACGCCAAAGAAGCGCAGACCGAGGGAACGAATCACCGTTTCCACAACCGTTCCGTGTTGTTTGAGCTGGACGGTGACGGTGTACGTTCCGGAGAGCTGAGTCGTCCAGAAACAGGGCTCGGGGAGCGAACAACCCGCCAGCCACGTCGGTTCGTGTCCCAAATCGTGTAATGGAACTTCTGTCGGTAACGTGTGGGTGCCGGGGACGAAAGGACCACGGATGTGGCCCGCCATGGTCCAACCCTCGCCGGGATCGATGCCCAGCACGCGAACATAGATCTGCGCTGAATTAGGCGTGAGATGTCCGTAAAAGACATCGACTTGATGGGCGAGTGTCATAATCCAGGAAGCACCAGAAGTGCGAGACTAAGCATGATTGTTTGGCGCACGCAGCGCTCGCAGGAACCCGATGGCCAGCGTGACAGCGGTCAACGGCAGCACAAAGCCCAATATCACGACGGAGAACGTACGCGACACTGCGGGGTTGACTGCTGCTAGGACCAGGTACGTGGTGTAGGCTACGTAATAAGCGAAGAACAAGCCACCCTCCCAACGAGCAATCAGATGGCCCGTGAAGAAGATCGGCAAGCACGCCGCAGTGACAACAAACATCACGGGCAAATCAAAGTAAAGCACGGCGTCCGACACGCCGATGCCGCTGCTGGAAACGAGGCTGGAACAACCCAACACGCCCATGATATTGAAGATATTGCTGCCCACCACATTGCCCACCGCAATATCGCGCTCACCCCGCAGGGCAGCCATGATCGATGTCGCCACCTCGGGCAGCGACGTACCGGCCGCCACAATCGTCAGACCGATCACTAATTCGGAGACATGGAATTGCCTCGCGATGATGATGGCCGCGCCGGTGAACCATCGCGCTCCCAGGATGAGCAACAATAAACCGACGCTCAGCAGGACGACTTGAATGAACATCCGCTTCGACGAGGTGCCTCCTGGTGGCGCGCTAAACTCCTCGACAAATTCGTCCGCTGGACCGACCTGCGATTTGCGGCTCTGCACAATCGACCACACCGTGTAGATCACCAAGCCAGTCAGCAACAAAGCCCCATCCCAGCGTCCAATTCGACCATCACTGGCCAACAGCAGGACCAAAGCCGACAAGGCGATCATGATCGGTACGTCGACGCGGATGAGTTGCCGTGAGACTCGCAACGGAATGATCAACGCCGAGATGCCCAAGATAAACAAGACGTTGAAGATATTGCTGCCAATGACGTTGCCCAGAGCGATATCGGGTTGCTCCTGCCAAGCGGATTGAACGCTCACGACCAACTCCGGCGCGCTCGTACCAAAGGCCACGACCGTGAGCCCAATCACGAGAGGCGAGATGCCCCAGGCCGCAGCCAAGCCGGAGGCATTTCTGACCAGCAGTTCCGCGCCAACCGTCAAAACGACTAACCCAACCACCAAGGTCAAGAATGTGAACAAAGGTTCTCCTCAATTAGTGAAACGTCAAGAGTGAAGTTCGGTTGTAGGTCGCGGGGCATTTCGTCAAAGCTCATCCCGGCAAACCATGTGGGTAGTGCTCCCAACAGCGGCCCCATGTGGCGATCGAAGTCACGTTTGGCGAGTGTCAACACAATAATCAGTGGAATCGATACGAGGGCCAAACGGAAGATGGCAGTCGAACGAGGTGTCCAGTGACGCAGCATCGGGAGTTCCGTAACGCCACATAACAGCGGCGCGAGGAAGATCGTCAAGGCACAAGTGGTCGAAATGCCACCGAAGAACCGCCCGATAAACAACAGGCTGAACAGTCCGACGACGGCAATCCCCACGACACCGTGCCAACGGACACCGGGACGAATCAGGGGCGTTGCCGCGATTGCTCCGACCAGCGCCGCAGCGAATGGAAAGCAAGCCGAGCCGCCCTTGATGTAGCCCGCCAACATCACGACCCAGCCCGCACACTGTATTGCCAGGGCGAGCGAGATCGGAAGGGAGGCTGCGGCGGGACGTTGAGACAACCACTCCAACGCGCCCCACGTTGCCAGCAACAAGCCGCTGCAAACGACCCACGTCGTACCCACCTGCCAAAGTGGCCAGGCATCACGCGTACCCGTGAGGTATACGGAGCCGTGCAGCAAGATCCTTACCACCACGGCGGAAAGTACCAATCGCCAACTCCAGACGAACCAGCGTGGCACCCGTGAGTTTCCCGCCAGTAATTCACTCGCGATGGCGAACGGCAAGACCAGCGTCATGAAACGATCGAGTGCGCTTGTCGGCGGCCAGTTTGGTTGCAGTCTCAAACAGCTTGCGCCCAACGCGAAGCCCAATGCAAACGCCACAATGACGGACTTGTGGAGCTTGACGTCGGCCACCGACCGATACCACCAGCCAGCGACCGCGACCATTAAAAAGGCAGCGATCGCGGCTGTGGACATCGCTTGCAGGTGCAAGTACGGATCGGGCATTCGCTACTTGCGCTTGCCTTCGCAATCGATCATGATCAGGGCCTCGTCGCCGATCAGCCCGATATTGTTCTTGTCAAAATCGAAGTCGCTCCGCTTGAGCAACAGTTCCGTCGAGAATCCGACGATTTTGTTTCCGCGGAATTCGATCTCCTTACCACCCATCAGGTTAAAGGTGATTTTCTTGGTCTTGCCATGCATCGTGAAGTCGCCGGTGACCTCGTAGCCGCCCTCGATGGCTTTGACGCTGGTGCTCTTGAAATCAATGGTCGGAAACTGCTTGGTATCGAAGTAGTCGGGCTGTCGCAGATGCTCGTCGCGAGCCTGGTTTCCCGTGTCAATGCTGTCGGCTTGGATGGTCAGCTCGAAGGTCGACTTGGAAGGCTGTTCGCGATCAAGGGAAAACTTGCCGTCGATGGTATTGAACCGACCGTGAATCCAACTGATATCGAGATGCCGAGCTTTGAAACTGACCGAGGAATGCACCAGGTCGAAGGCATATTCGTCGGCCGCCTGACTGACACCGGGAGAGAAGCCCCCCAAGGCGACGACAGCGACCAACGCGGATAAGTAGTTACGCATGTGATTATTCCTTGCAAAACTGCGATGGTACGCGCGTTCGCGACCTGAACCTCCAGCCAAAGGCGGTTCCCAGGTCAACGTCCGCAACGAGATTAAATGATTACGACGACTTGCTCTTCTTGTCGATCTTCTGCTTGCGTTTTTCTTTCTGTGTCAGCAGAGGCTTCTTCTTTTGCTCCTTCTTCCCTTTGTCTTTACTGCCTTTGTCACCCATCGCCACATCTCCTTGTCAGAAAATCACAAAATCGAGGTCCCTGAGCATATCCTGCGGGATCGCATCCTTCAACTAACGCGACTTGGCAGCACCGTTGGCGAATCCAGAAAAAGGTGTGAACCTTTGCCAAGCATTGGCTCTCTGAATTCCTGTAGCGCCTGCGGGAGTTGGAAAAACGCTCTTGCATCCGCGTGCGGTTTGGAGAATGATAATGGGTGAAGTTACTGGGTCGTGCTGACGCAGCACGACGATTAACAAGCCTGCCAGGCGGTCGCCTCTTTGGCTATGCGACCCAAGCAGGGAAACAATCCAGTAGAAAGGAGGTGACCTAGTGAAGTGTTTCTGTACTAGCCAGCGAGGTGGCAACGCCTGACACAGTCGGCGGACTGCTCAGGGCAGGCCACCGGCTCGCTGAGATCTCCGATCAACATGCGAGTTCAACCGGGCCCGGTTTCCCCATGGAAACCGGGCCTTCGCTTTTTCTTGCTCGCGTCGCTGGCAGAAAAGTCGCGGCAACTTCGCTACACTGGGGAACTTCACGGGCGAGTTGAAAGTGCCCCCCTAGTTGGACAACGCCACTTTTTCACGAACGGCAGACAATACAAGCTCGAAGCGCAAGTGAGTGAGTGAGTTTGCGACAAGTCATACACTTGCTTGCGCTTCGAGCTTGTATTCAGGCCGGAAGTGGCGCTGTCCAACTAAGTTTTAGTAGATTTCCCAGCCGATCGTTTCTCGCGGATTCGTTTCATGCCAACATCCAAGGTGTTCTTAGCCGTTGATATCGGTGCTTCCAGTGGCCGAGTCTTGGCGGGGCTGTTCGATGGCAGCCGACTACAACTCGAAGAAGTGCATCGATTCGAGAACGGCGGTGTCTCGGCCAACGACCATCTGTACTGGGACCTGCTCGGGCAATGGCAACAGATCACGCTTGGCCTTCGCGCGGCGGCGGCGAAATACGGCGATCGCGTGGTGAGCGTCGGCGTGGATACCTGGGGTGTCGATTATGGATTGCTCGGTCCCGGTGATGAATTGCTGGGCAATCCCTACCACTATCGCGACCAACGGACGCGCGGTGTGCTGGAGCAAGTTCTGCGGACGGTCAGTCGCGAGGAGATTTTCGCCGAGACCGGCCTCCAGTTCATGGAGTTGAACACGCTCTATCAACTCGTGGCGATGCGGCACAGCAACCCGGCCCTATTAGACGCGGCGGAACACTTCCTCATGATGCCTGACTTGTTTCACTGGCTGCTGACGGGAGAGAAGGCCAACGAGTATACGAACGCCTCCACAACACAGTTTCTCAATCCGATCCAACAAACTTGGTCGCGGACGCTATTCGATCGCTTGGGGCTGCCCTCGCGAATTCTGGGCGACATCGTTTCGCCGGGGACTCGCTTGGGAGGGCTGCGGTCGTCGGTGGCGGAAGCGACCGGCTTGTCTGGAGTGAAGGTGATTGTGCCGGGAACGCACGACACCGCCAGCGCGGTGATGGCGGTCCCCGTTCTCGGCCCGCCACAGCCGCACCCCGACTGGTGCTACATCAGTAGCGGGACTTGGTCGCTGATGGGAGCGGAAATTCCCGAGCCAATCATTAACGAGCGTTGTCGGGAATTGAACTTCACCAACGAAGGAGGCGTGGGCGGGACGACTCGGCTGCTGAAGAACATTGGTGGTTTGTGGTTGGTCCAGGAGTGTCGCAGGATCTGGGCGCAAAAGGGAGTCGATCTCAGTTGGGAAGAGTTGGTGCGGCGAGCCGGCACCTCGGAACCGCTGGCCAGCCTGATCAACCCCGATGCTCCCGAGTTTGTCGCTCCGACCAACATGCCGCAATCGATTCGTAAGTTCTGCGGCGATTCGGGGCAGCCGATTCCTCGCGGTGAAGGCGCGGTGATTCGCTGTGCCTTGGAGAGCCTGGCCTTGCGTTATCGCATGGTGCTGAACTGGACTCAGGAACTGACCGGCGCGCGGTGCCAGACGATTCACATCGTCGGCGGCGGTGGCCAGAATCGCTTGCTCTGCCAAATGACCGCCGACGCCTGTAATTGTCGTGTGCTGGCCGGTCCCACGGAAGCGACCGCCATGGGAAATGTGATGCTGCAAGTGGTTACTTCCGGTGAGGTGGGTTCCATCGCCGAGGCCCGCCAAGTCATTCGTCAAAGCTGTGAGATGGAGGAATACACGCCTCGGCATACAGCTTCTTGGGACGAAGCCTACGAGCGTTTCGTGCAACTGGTCGGACTAACTTGAAAGCTCAATGCAGGTTGGATCGAACCGCCGGACACCTACCGAGTGGCGGCGGTGAGGGCTATATTCGCGGGATGAGTTCTTCCTCCACGAATTGGCGTCGGCTGTATCCGTTTTGTTCGCGACACCTGCAGTTAGGCGACTGGCGCTATCATTACGTGGACGAGGGCACGGGCGACCCGCTCGTGATGGTTCACGGGAATCCCACGTGGTCCTTTTACTGGCGGAATCTGATTCGGGCGTTTCGTGCCGAGCATCGCGTGGTGGTTCCGGATCACCTGGGCTGCGGGCTCAGCGACAAGCCGCAAGATTATCCCTACACACTGAAGCAGCATATCGCCAACCTCGTGCGGCTGATCGACGACTTGGACTTATCGCGAGTCACGCTTCTGGGGCACGATTGGGGAGGCGCGATCGCATTGGGTGCCGCCCTACGGCGTCCGGATCGCATCGGACGTTTGGTGCTCTTCAACACGGGAGCGTTTCCGCCTCACTTTGTACCGTGGCGGATCCGCGTGTGTCGCACACCGTGGTTAGGAACCTTGGCCATGCGGGGCCTCAATCTCTTCTCACTCGCCGCGCTACGCATGGCGGTTGAACAGCCTTTGACGACTGACGTGCGGGCGGGCCTGGTGGCTCCCTACGACAATTGGGCTCATCGCGTTGCCGTCAACAACTTTGTTCGCGACATCCCACTCACGCCCCGCCACCCCACGTGGCAAGTTCTGGCGGAGATCGAAGAGCGTCTGCCCACGCTGGCGGATCGCCCCATCCAATTGATTTGGGGCATGCGGGATTGGTGTTTCAATCGCTCCTGCTTAGAACGCTTCGAACGCATCTTCCCCGACGCCGAGGTCCAACGGTTGGAAGACGCTGGGCACTATGTGATCGAGGACGCTCACGATCGAATCATTCCTCTGGTTCGTGATTTTCTCGCCGCCCACACTCTGCCTGCGGACGCGGCCGACCCATCGTCCGCCACGCCTCGCAATGCCTGAGGAACTGTCCCGAAATAAGTTCCGCAATTCGAAAGTAGCGGTTGGGCGCAAGCTCACCGGTTTTGCGAGACCGGACGGCTTGCGCCGTTCCGCTAAAGCGGGAATCCATTTCGGGACTATTCCTAACTGGTTCCGAGCGACGGGGAAATTCACGTCGTAGGGAATATGCGAGTGCGACCGTCGGTATACGAGGCCGCGCGCGTCGCAGGGCTCCAGATTTTTCCCCACGTTCCACCTCCCCCGTAATTGCGCCCTAGTTTTACGGTAGGTCCACGCACTATTGGGAGAATCACGATGTCAACTCAGGCCCGCGAACTGCGGCTTCACACTCGTCGGCTCACCGCCGCAATCAAAGTTTCCGCCACGCTCGTGCTGGCGATCACTTGCGCACCGGTTCCCACGTTCGCCACGGAGTTAGCGGCGGCCGAACTCGCAACTTCGACTTTGATGGGCGAACCCGCTCAGAAAGCCAGTCCGCAGCAGAAGCCGCACGTCGTACAAAAGCCGGTCTGCGAGATGCGTAGGGACACCAGCATGAAGCCATGCACGCGAACCGTATACGATCAAGTGACAGAGAATCGCGAGACGACCGAGTACGACACGCATCCCGCGACCCATACGATGCACGAGGCGCGGCGCGTCGCCGAGACGCG
>JBGTHH010000506.1:0-2381 GCA_041746275.1 Pirellulaceae bacterium
CTCTGCAAGTCGAATTGGAGGAAGCCTTCTGGGCCGTGATGCAACGGGAGTTGAACACTCGTCTCCCGGCCACGGCGGCGCGAGTCGAGGTGTTGAATACCGGAGTTTCCGGATATGGCACGGCCCAAGAGCTGTTAACGCTCCAGCATCGCGTCTGGGATTACCAGCCGGATGTGGTCATGTTGTGCGTGTTGCCCGCGAATGATGTGCGCAACAACTCCCAAACGCTCGAACCGGATCAGTACCGGCCGTTCTTTCGCTTGGACGACGATCAGTTGGTGTTGGACAACTCTTTCCGTGAGCTACCGCTGTTTGCTTCACCCTGGGTTCGTTTTAAGAATCGGGTGGTTTCGACGTTGCGGCTGGGAGCTTTGGTCTATCGCTGGCGACATCCCCGCGCCCCATCGCGGGATGACCACGCCGTCGAGGCCGGGCTCGATAGCTTCATTTACTCGGCTCCCGAGCAGGCAGTGCATCACGAAGCGTGGCGGATTACCGAACGGCTGATCGAAGAGGTGGCCACGGAAGTGGAGCGACGCGGAGCCTATCTCGTCGTGGTCGTGTTGGGGAGCGGCATTCAGGTCCATCCCTCGGCTAGTGTGCGTCAGGCGTTTGCTCAGCAGCTCGGCGTCTCGCATCTCGACTACGCCGATCGGCGCGTCGCGAGCCTGGCAAGCGGCTTGGGGTGTCGTGCCGTATTGCTCGTCGACAAGATGCGGGACTACGCCGAAAGCCAGCAGATCTACTTGCACGGGTTTCCCAACACCCGACTTGGCGAGGGGCACTGGAATGTCGCTGGCCACCAACTCGCAGGTGAGATCATTGCGACCGAGCTCTGCCAGGACCAGCGGTTCCGGAAAATCGTGCATCCGTAGGCCGCGTTGACTCATTCTCGAATCGCTGGGGACGATTTGACCTACGCGACAATTCCGCCCTGCAGCGATATGATGAAGCCACGGACCAACCTGACTAATTCGTGAACTTTGATCGATCGCAGGCACTATGGGTTTCTTTGGCAGCTTCAAACGCGGTCTGCAGAAGACGGCGCAATTACTGAACACCGATATCCGTGACCTCTTCAAGCAGCAAGGGCGGCTGGTTGACGACGAGTTTCTGAGCCAACTGTTCGCCATCCTGATTCGCACCGATATGGGCGCGGGACCTGCGGGAGCGATTCGCGACCAAGTCCGTAGCGACTTTCGTGGTCGGGTCGTCCAGATGAGCGAGGTCCTGGATGTCGTGAAAAAGAAACTTCGGGAACTGATGGCACAACCTGAAGTTCCCATCCAATTCGCATCCAGCGGCCCGACCGTGGTGATGGTGGTCGGCGTTAACGGATCGGGCAAGACGACATCAATCGCCAAGCTGGCGATGTTGTTCAAAGGACAGGGCAAGCGAGTTGTGCTGGGCGCGGGCGATACCTTCCGCGCCGCCGCAGTGCAGCAGTTGACGATCTGGGCGGAACGCATCGGCGTCGAGATCGTGACGGGTGCGGCCAGTAGCGACCCCGCCAGCGTGGCACATCGCGCGGTTGCTCAAACACTCGAATCGGGTGCCGACGTCTGCATCATCGATACGGCGGGTCGGTTGCAAACACAAACCAGCCTGATGCAGGAGTTGGCCAAGATCCGCCGCGTCGTGACAAAGCAAATCGAAGACGCTCCACATGAGGTCTTACTAGTTCTGGACGCGACGGCCGGTCAAAATGGAATCAGCCAGGCCAAGGGATTCTCGGAGGCGGCCGGCTGCACGGGAATCGTTCTGGCTAAGATCGATGGAACGGCCAAGGGAGGCGTTGTCATCCCGATTCGCCAGCAGTTCCAATTGCCGGTGAAATACGTGGGCGTCGGCGAACAAGCCGAGGACTTGGCGTTGTTCAATGCCGACGAATTCGTCGATGCCTTGTTCGATACGTAGATCACAAACCAGTCAAGTTAGTACCATCCGGATCGTCACTAGATTTGACGACGAAGTCGCTTTGTCGGCTTCGCTCGCTACGAGGGCAGGTGCAGGAGTTCGGGGACGGTGTCCTCGGTCAAGAACTTCATATCGCCGGTGGCCACGTCATACATCGCGCCGACAATGATGATGCGGCCTTCGTCCCGCAAGCGGGCCAGCGTCGAACTTTGCTGGGGAATCTGCTGAACGGTGCGCAACACATTCACCTGGGCCACTTGATTGATGAATGCTTCCTGCTGCGCCTTCGTCCAATCCTCAAACTGGCGACAGGCATCGGGATCGAGCGACTTTTGAATGTAACGCAGGATGTGTTCGACATTCTGGCAACCGGTTAGTTGCTCAATGGGCTCGGTGGAACAGGCGAGTTTGACGGCGGTGGTGACGGCACCACAATGCGTATGCCCCATGACCAGCAATAACTT
>JBGTHH010000507.1:0-3484 GCA_041746275.1 Pirellulaceae bacterium
CATGGACGCAGATATGTTTAACAGCAAACTGTAGTCCGCGAAAGAGGCACGGCTCACCGGCCTTTAAGCAGTTCGGCCGGAGTCGCGGTTTCGATCCACGCATCGATGGATGACCGACACTGCTGGAATGCCCGACGCTAGCGCGTGCGGCTCACGAAAGGCTAACGCGTGCGGCTCACGAAAGCCGATCCACGCACCTATTTAGGACCGGAACTTCTGGGGGGCTCAATGAAGGTCAGCACCCAAATCGCCTGTCAAAGAAGATCGGCAATATCCTTGACACGCTCAGTTAAGCCTAGGTAAACTCTTGAAGTTGAAATCTTAACCTGTCCTTCAACCTCGCGAAACATTTGGCTCGTTCGGGCCTACGCGTCGCATTGTTGGTTGTCGTTCACGTTCCCGAGGAGTCGTTTCGCTCCTCATCGTTCTGTTCTGGTAGTTTTCTTAGGAGAAGCGTCTTATGTTCCCACGTCACCCCAGAAGTCGCGGCTTTACGCTGGTAGAGCTGCTCGTCGTGATTGCGATTATAGGTATCTTAGTCGCGTTGTTACTCCCGGCCGTTCAAGCCGCGCGCGAAGCCGCGCGTCGCATGAGCTGCCAAAACAACATGAAGCAAATCGCCCTTGCCAGCCATAATTATCACGACACATACAAGACATTGCCCCCGATGGCACTCGGGAGAACGGACAACCTGAGTGGCATGGTTTCGATGATTCGCTTTATGGAAGGTACCTCCGTCGTTGATCAGATCGACTTTGGGACACCACTACAGCCTTGGAATGGCTACCCTGGTGGTTGGGACGGAGTCGAGATTCCCACGTTGATGTGCCCCTCGGGACCTCGTCCTGGCCGAGCGAACCTTGGTCGTAACAGTTATCGCTTTTGCGTCGGTACGACGATCCGCGATAACAATGGTACTGGAGCAAACCAAACAAACGGCATTTTTCAAAAACAACGTGGGAATACTTTCGCGGATATCATCGATGGCACGAGTAATACCGTCGCCTTCGGTGAAGTTTGCCTCGGAAATCCAGGACGTCCTGAGGATGTCCGCGGGAACTTCCATCAGACCAACGTGTCGGACACCGTGTTTACGGCGAACGTCTTGAACCCCTCTGCGGCTCAGTTGCAACAAGTGATCGACGCATGCAAGGCGTTGACGGTGAATAATGGTGGCAAGTTGTATACCGCTCCGAACATGAATACGGGTTGGCAACCCGGTTCGCGGTGGAACGATGGTCGCCCGTGGTACAGCAGTGTTGCGACCGTCCTACCTCCGAACGGTCCCAGTGCGTTAGTCAACGATGGATCACGCGGAGTGGTAACCGCCAGTAGCTATCATCCCGGTGGTGCCCAAGTCGCGTTGGGTGACGGTAGTGTGCGTTTCATCTCGGAAACCATCAATCAAATCGCGTGGTGGGCGGCAGGCACGAAGTCGGCCGGAGAATCGATCGGTATCGATTAGTTTCCAGTCAACTTATTTAGCAGCAACCATGATACCCGAGTATTCCCGCGATACTCGGGTATCTTTTTTTCACCCATCCCAGCCGTTTCATGTCGCGACGTTCATCGAAAGCTCGTCGGTCTCGCGCGTCGCAACCGACGCCCTTGGTCAACCGGCGTTCGAAACTCGTAGTATCGCTGGTGTTCCTGCTGGTCGTTCTGTCCTCTCTGGCATATTTCTGGCGATCCGGTGAGGATGGGACCGAAGAGCGAACCCATCGCGCCGCAAGTGAAGCCCTCGCGCTCGGACGATTCGCCGAAGCACTGGATCGTTGCCAAACTCTGTTAGACCGAGGCGACGCGCCAGCGGAGATCCTGTTGATCGGAGCGGAAGCCGCCACGCAACTGGGGCAACTCGACAGAGCCGTGTCCTACTACGAAAGGATTCCTGACTCGGCCACCAACGATGCGGCATTTGCCCGGTGTGCCGCAGGAGCGATTCAGTTTCAGCAGGGCCGGCTCGCCGCCAGTGAACGTAATTTGCGACATAGCCTGCGACTTGTCGCGGACTATCCGGAGGCCCATCAGCGACTGGGTACGTTGTTGGCCTTGGAGGGGCGTCGTTGGGAATCCCTGCCGCACCTGTTGGCGGTTCTGGAGTGGGGAACGCCTGGATTCCAAGAATTGGCGATCTTGGGAAACGTCGATCAAACGCTAACTGAAGAAGACTTCCTTCGCAAGAGTCTCGGCATGGCCCCGGAGGATGTAGAGCCTCAAGTGGGACTAGCGCGGATCGCGCAAGATCAGGGTGAAAACCATGTGGCTCGCGAGCTACTGGACGCGGTCATTCAAGTGCAACCGAACTTGGTCGAGGCCCACGCTCGACTAGGACTGTTACTCGTGGAGTCATCGCCGGCGGATCTGCCGGAGTGGCATGCGGCCCTGCCGACCGAGGCCGATGAGCATCCCGACATCTGGCTCGCACGTGGTCGCTGGGCGAGAGTACGGCAGCAGGATGAGCTCGCACTACGATGTTTCTGGGAGGCCGCTTCCCGCCATCCCAATCATTACGGAATCGTTTACGAGTTGTCTCAGGCGTTAAAGAAACACGCCGTCGAAACGTCCGAGGTGGAGCAAGTGACCCGGCGCGCCGAACATTTGCTGGCCTTGAAAAATGCCCTGACGCAAATTTGGGAGGACCGTGCGAATCCCCAACTGGCCCGGCGAATCGCGGACCTCCTGGAGTCGCTCGGCAGGTACTGGGAAGCGACGGCTTGGCTGCGTTGGAGGGCCAGCCTTGAACCCGCATCGATAGAGTTGCAACACGAGATACATCGATTGGCCTCATTAGCGGCGTCCGCGCCATCGCCGCGCGTGACATTCTTCCAATTCCCGGTGACGCTCGACGTGCCGCTCGAATCGGAGTTGGATTGGCAACAGGCGACTGCGGAGCTCGTTACCGACTCACCGACGACTGGCGTCCGCTTCGCGAATTCGGCGGCGGACGCCGGACTCGACTTCACTTACTTCAATAGTCCCGACCCAACCACCGAAGGCATGCGGATGTTCGAGTTCACAGGCGGCGGTATCGCCGTCTTGGATATCGATTTGGATGGTTGGCCGGATTTGTACTTCACGCAGGGTTGCCCTTGGCCACCGGATAGCCGTCAAAGCGAGTACCTCGATCATGGCTATCGAAATCTGGGTAACGGGCGATTCGCCAAAATCACGCAACAAGCCTACTTGGGAGACAATCGCTTCAGTCAAGGTTGTGCTGTTGGCGACTTCGATAACGACGGATTCGCCGACCTGTATGTGGCCAACATCGGTCGCAATCGACTGTACAAGAATCTGGGCGACGGCACGTTTCTGGATGTCTCCGACGCGGCCGGAATTGACCAGGAAGCGTGGACGACTAGTTGCTTACTGGCGGATATCACTGGCGACGGTCAGCCCGATATCTACGACGTCAACTATCTCAAGGGAGAAAACGCCTTTACCATGATTTGCCAACAAGACGGCGTCTCGCGGGCCTGCGATC
>JBGTHH010000508.1:0-3604 GCA_041746275.1 Pirellulaceae bacterium
ATCATCGAAATCATCGCCACCACGATCGCCGTGCTGATAATCAGGTACATGTAGGCTTCGCGGAACAGGAACATGTCGTGGATTCGTTCCCACCTGGCGACCTCTGACTTGACGAACAGCAAACCGAGATACGCTCCCACCAAAAGCACGCTGACGTAACCGAGGGCCGACGTTGCGGCTGACGACGTTTCGGACTTTGAGTCGCCCGACTTCGTTGCATCTTTCCTTTGACTGCTCATTGGACGCCTCCTTGAAAAATCAGGGGTCCGAGGCCCCATGTGACGGCGAGTCCGCCGACAAAGAAGAAGATCGTAGCGACGAGGCTGGGCCAGTTGAGGTTCGAGATGCCCGTAATCGAATGCCCTGACGTACACCCGCCCGCATAGCGGGTTCCAAACCCAATCAGCATCCCCCCGACGAGCAGCTTGACGCCGCCGGTGACGCTGTAAAACGAACTTGGCAGAAGCGTAGCCGGATCATTCGACAGGAAACGAGTTGCCAGAAACGCCCCGAGACCAATGCCGAATGCAAACACGATCGTCCAGAGGTTTCCTTTGCGGTCAAACTTGCTCAGGTAATCCAGCCTGCTATTTGGCGCACACAACGCCCCGGCTTCCTGAAAGCTCGTCGAGATTCCAAACGCCTTGCCCGCGAGAATATAGAGCAATGGGACGGTCAATCCGATCAGAATTCCCGAGACCCACCAAGGCCACGGCTGCATGATCCAGTTCATAGTGCTTTTCCTTCAATAAGACTTTCGTGCCAGGTTTGCTGCGCGGCGTGGGGGCGTTTGGCCAACAGGCCGTCTTCCCTTCTGCCCAAACCAGGCCTTTTTATAACAACTTCGCTCCTGACGCACATTTCCCCGAATTCGCCTTGCACACCGCGTTGGCCTCGGACTGGTCCACCGAGAGTCCGGCGGCGGTCCACGCTTCCAAGCCGCCGGTCATGTTGACGACCTCGAGTCCGGCCGCTTGCAGGATGCTGGCCGAGATCGCCGAACGACTACCGGTTTGACACATCGTCACGATCGGCTGGCCCCCTTCGATCGCCGAGAGATCCTCCGGCAACCGCCCGAGAAAGTGATGTTTGGCCTCCGCGATTCGGCCCGACTTCCATTCCTCGTGCGAGCGAACGTCAATGAGGTTCACTTCGCCCGATTCAATGCGTGACGCCAGTTCGTGTGGCTTTGCTGTGTTGTAGCTCTCGGTTGCAAGTCCGGCTTGGCGGACCTGGGACACGTCGAAGTAGCCGCGTACGTCGTCCAGTCCGATCTTCCGCAGGACGCGAGCCGCTTCGGGGAGCTGACGGGGATCGGCGATCAGGTAAACCGGTTTGGAATAGTCCACAACCCAGCCGGCCCAGCCGGCGAGCATTCCGAGCGGAATGTTGAGCGTTCGCGGAACATGCCCGCTCGCGAATTGAGTCGAAGGCGCGAGATCAATGACCGTTGCCGACTCCAAAGCGGACGCCAGCTTGTCGACCGGTTGCGATTCGGGCAATCCCCGGTCTCCGATGACCGCCGGCCCTTCCTTGTTGACCCGCTTCATCACCGCGAAATACTTCGGGGCCTCCGGTTGGTCCGACAGGATGTATCGGACGAACTGCTCTTCATCCGTGAATTGCAACGCCGGATTGAACAGCTTCTCGTAGCCGACGGTTGAGGATGGAACTGCGCCGAGGCCCTTGCCGCAGGCACTGCCGGCACCGTGTGCCGGCCAGACCTGCAGGTAGTCGGGAAGCTGCTTGAAGCGTTCGGCTGATTGAAACAGATCCCGAGCGCCCGGCTCCGCTGTCTCGGCCAGTCCAGCCGCTTTCTCCAATAAGTCGGGACGACCAATGGAACCGACGAAAACGAAGTCGCCGGTAAAAACGCCCATCGGCTTGTCGGCGCCTCCACCTTGGTCGGTCAGCAGAAACGAAATGCTTTCTGGAGTATGTCCCGGTGTCTGGAGAACCTCGAATTGGATGTTGCCGATCATGAAGGTGTCGCCGTCCTTGACCAGTTGGTGGTCGTACTGATCGGCGAACAAATACTTCCAGTCCGCCGGACCTTCATCTGAGACGTAGAGCTTGGCGCCGACTCGATCAGCCAGCTCACGAGCGCCGGACACATAGTCGGCATGGATGTGCGTCTCCGCGACCGCGATCAGCTTAAGACCTTCACGGTCGGCCATTTCGAGGTATTGGTTGACGTCTCGACCGGGATCGACAACCACCGCCACCTTGGCTCGCTGGCAGCCGACCAGGTAGGAGGCATGAGCAAGAGCCTGGTCGTAAAAGTATTTGAGCAACATCGTTTTCGAGCTCCTTTGGTTTACAGAACGACTGACTTGACGATCACGAACAACCAACAGCGGGACGGCGAACACGCCGCCTCCGCCGCCGGTCAATCCCAGCGCGAAACCAACTCCGCATCCAAAAAGTATGGCTAGACCGAACATGAGTCGTCCTTCACCTGATTCCACGGCATCTTTGCGATGAGCAGTCCCATCGCACAGCTATCGGTGATTCCGGCGAACATCAGGCCTGCCCCGACGAATGCGGGAATGCCCGCGAAATAGACATTGCCGGTCGCCATCGCCGCCATCGCGCCCACCAACACAAGGAAGCCGGCGGCGATGCGCACCTGGCGTTCCAGCGACATGACTTTCTTGCCGCGCACGACCGGCAAACCGGCCGCGACCCATGCCTCGATCCCACCTTCCACATTGACGACGCTGGTATATCCCGCGTCGATGAACTTCTGGCAGGCTTTCGCGCCGCGCGTTCCACCTTTGCAAATGAGATACAGCGGTTCCTCCGTCGAGCCGTTGCGCTGCCTCATCACCGAATGCGGATCGAGTCCATCGAGTGGGATGTTGCGAGCCGCGACCGCTCAAACCTCGCGGTATTCCAGGGGGGTGCGTACGTCGACGATGTCGAAGTTTCCTTGCCCATCCCACTGCGCGAGCTCGTGTGCTGAAATTGTTTGAGGTTCCTTCATCTTGATTCTCCTTCGTCAGGTCGTCGAAATATCGTAAAATCGCAATACAACGAGACATGGTGACAAAAAAAGGGGGGCACCCTTTGTGTTCACGACTTCAAGAACCGGCTCTCCACGCAGTTCATGATGTCCTGCAAGTGAGGTTCAGCGACTTGATAGTAGACCCGCCGCCCTTCCCGTTCACTCGTAAAAAACCCGCATCGCTGCATCAGGCGCAAATGCTCTGACGCCACATTGTCCGGCACTTCACAATCGTCAGCCAACTCCCCCACGGTATAGCGACCATGCAGCAAGAGCTGCACCATTCGCAACCGCACCGGATGCGCCAGCGTCTTCAGACATTCCGCCGCCTGAGCAAACGCCGCCGGATCACCCGCTGGTTTCGATTTCGACTTTGATTTAGTTGCCATTCTCAATCTCCCTACCTAAGTATATCGTAACCTTACGATATGTCAATAAGTAAAAATCGAAGTTTTGGCCAAGAGAGGGCCGCCGCGACGCCCGGCCCACCCAGGGCGTCCGGCGTAAGCCCGGATTGCGGCGACCGAACGCGATGCGTCTGAGAGCGAAATGTCGCCGCGCGGGAAGCGTCATTTGACCTCCCCGGCCGGCTCGTCG
>JBGTHH010000509.1:0-5452 GCA_041746275.1 Pirellulaceae bacterium
CGAGTTTGTTAGCCGCATTTCGGCACAACCCGAAAGCTCCGTGACCTCGATCGACTGGAATCCCCAGCACCAACTCTTGGCGATCGGTCATGTGGGCGGATGGCGGCTCGCTTCTGAATTCGACCCGCTACGTTGGCAAACGACCTCGCCCATCAGTTCGCCGTCCACGTTCTTTTCCGACTACAAAACGGCTTGGCACCCGGATGGCAGTCGTGTTGCCGTCGGTCTGCACGGCAAGGTCGTGCTTTACGATACCGTCGGCGCACAACGGAGCTTGGTCGATTCCGGCGGCGTCATCATCGCGGTAGAGGCAGTCGACAACGGCTTCGCCTTGTGTAATCAATATGGCGACGTCGTAATCGCCGATCGATTCGGACGTCACATCCGTCACGTCACCACCCAACTTGAGCCGAGCCTTTCGGCGATGAGTCTGGATGCCTTGGATGGGCAATCAACGTTGGCCGTTGGTTTTGCGGAACGCCCGTTACCCGAGTTAGTAACCACCACGGCTCCCACTCAACCCGAGACCACGGAGCCGTCACAGATCGGCACAGGAGAGTTGGCGAATAGCTACGTTATCGTCGGTTCTCGAAATCAGGCAAATGCCCGACTTATCTACTGGTCGGCGAAGGATCATCGGTGGAACCCCTGGTTCCCGTCGCTCGCCAACCCGCTGCTGTATGCGGTCTCGCCAACTCGCGACCGAATCGCCGTCGGCAATTATGCACGTGATCTTGAAATCCAATCAATGCAAGATGGAGAGGTCATCCTGTCACTTCCGTTCATTCGACAAGGCCATCTGAAGAACATCGCTTGGTCGGCCGATGGGCAATTGCTCATCATCAGCCGAGACCGCGTGTCGACCCAAGACGTTATCGCATACGATGCATCCCAGGGAAGCGTTGCCTGGAGGCGTCGCTTTAATAATCACGCGCGACCGCAACTCAATTCATTGGCCTTACTCGATCGCCAGCGTCTGTTGTACTCGCTCGACGACTCACTCGTCTTGCTTGACGTGACCACGGGAGAGCATTTACACAAGATCAAGCTGCCCCTATCGCAACAGTATGACAACATGCGTGTGGCGGCTCGCACAGGCGCGGGAAGTTTTGTGACTTACGCCAAAATCGATCAGGGCGGCGCGGCCTTCGTTTGGGACGCGAACACACTGACGGTGACAGCGAGCATCACGCCAGCGGGTCCCAAGCAATGGCTTACCCTGTCGCCAACCGGCCTCATCGTCGATGCACCCTCGGACGATTCTGACGACTTGTTGTTTCACATCGATTCGACTCACGATGCCGAGGAAATTCCTCCAGCGCCCTGAGGACATCCGATAGGATGGCGTGAAGTGATGAAACGCCCGGTCTAAGTCTCCACCAGACTTTTTCCCAAAGTGACCACGAGCATTCCGCCATCCGTCGTGGCGATCTCGGCGCGTTTGCCGTTGACATCGATCTTGGCGACCTTGCCTTGAATCGTGCCGACCGAGACGGTGTCGCCTTCGCGGAACTTGAGGATCTTGCCTTGCGTTCGGACATTGATCCAGATCTCCGGCTGCCCACCCGACTCTGTGATGCCGGAGATGACGGCCTGCGTGGCGGGATCGAATCCCGGTTTGACTTCGACCTGCGGCATGGGAGGAGCCGGCACGACCGACAGCTTCACCGCTCCGGTAGCGCTCTTGGTGGGCAACCCGCCGTCCTCGACACGAAATGCGACTTCAAATTCACCGAGTTGAGTTGGCGTCCAGCGCAGCTCGCCGCTCCGCGAATCGAGTTGCAATCCCGCAGGGGCATCGCCCTCCAGCCGATAAGTCAGCGAATCGCCATCGGGATCGCTCGCCGAAATCTTGAACGTCAGCGGGACACCCGGATTCCCACGCTGAGAGCCAACTGCCGCAAGTTGCGGTGGCCGATTGGCCGGAGAGAAAAAGTTACGTTCGATAATGACCCGAACATACTCGGCAACGTCGGAGCGAGCCAAGCGTTGGGCCGGAGGTTCGTCGAGCGTTTCCCGCATCGGCGCTCCCACTACCGCGATCGCTTCGACCGTGAGCGAGATATCGAGCTGCTTCGAGTTGATCACCGGCGAGATACTCAGTCGCGAAATGCGATGCAAGTAATCGACGCTGTAAAAATCGTAAAGCAGTTGGGTCAGTTGCCGTAAATCGCCTTGGCCGGCCAAGTGAAACACATGGCGATAGTAAACCTTTCCTTCCTGGCTGCCCGACAACGGCGTGATTTTCAATCCGGACAGTTCGACGGCGACCGCGCGTTTACGCAACCAATCCAGATACAACGCTCGAGCATGGGACGCATCCTCGGGCAACGAGCGAGCTCGCCAATCGCGTAGCTTCTTGTCGGCGGCCTTGCCCTGGAGTCTCGTGCGCTGTTGCGTGACTAGCTTATCGTCCCACACCATCTGTTCGTCCCAACGCTGATCAAAGCTGGTGATCACACGATCGATCAAGTAGATGCCACCGATCACCACAAAGGTCGCGGCGACGATGCTCGCCAGGATTTTCTCACGCTTGGTCATTAAGGTTGGCCTTCCGTTTCGGGAGTCGGGACGTCGACGCTGGCCGAGGGTTCCGTTGCGGCGTCGCCTGGCGCGGGTGTCGCCTGCGGGTCAAGGGGCGGCAACGAGATGGTTTTGTCGAGTAACACCGTCTCTTTGAACCGCCAGTGATAGTCTTTGCGCCGCGCGTCGTCCTGCGTACCGGTGCTGATCACACTTCGCCCCTCGCGGCGCAGCGACTCACGCAGCGCGTTGAACTGCGACGAATCACGTGTGTAGCCATCCAGCACAATCTGAGCACCACGAGGTTGTCGCGTGCTCAGATTTAGTTGCGTCAGAATTACATCTTCCGGTGGTGGCAGTTCCTGCGACAACGCGTACAACTCGTCGAGCCACGTAATGTCTCCGGCAACGAATTGCTCGATGACCTTCGCTTGAGCAATGCTGACATTCGCCCCTTCCACCTCCTTGGCCAGCTCGGTCGATTCGGCTTTGGCGGCGGCCAGTGCCCCGTCCAGGTTGCGTAACGACCACCAAATGCCTCCGGCAACCAGCAGCAAAATCGCCGCGACGGAACTCGCCAGCACCACAATCCGCCGTTTCTGGCTGGGTGGTTCCGGACGCTTTCTAGGATGCAGGAAGTCGATTGGATGGGCGGCACCTGTGGCTTCGTCGAGCAACATGCCCAGCAACGGAGCGAAGCGGCCGGCATGTGCGGGTCGCGTGGCACCCGCCTGCGTGTCGAGCGGGAATTTTTGAAAGGGATCGAACAATTCGACGGACAAAGAGAACTCATGGTCGACCGCTTGTTTGAGAACTGTCTGATCGGTGCCGTCTCCACAGAGAATGACTTTCTCAATGCGTCGCCCGCGGAGTTGATTCTGTGCCGAGGCAATGGTTCGACGCATCTCGCCGAGCAGAGCCCGCGATTGAACGGTCGCGTCGTCCGAGGCCGACAAACGCACGGTACGCATCAACACGACCGACGAGTCGACCAACACCGTCAGGTCGGCTTCATCGACCAGGAGATCGACCATCAAGCGGCAGGTGGTCGAGGGACTAGCGTCGCAGCGACGCAACAACGACGCGGCGGCAAAGGGCCGCAGTACCAAGTGGCTGGGTACGAGATTGGCGATCTGGCAGGTTTGAGTGATCTGCGACACCATTTCCGGCGAGATCGCCGCCGCCAGCACACTGGTGCTCTCTTCCTCGCCGCTATCCAGTGGTACGAAATCGATAAGCCACTCTTCGCCAATCGTCGTGAATTGTCGTAGTGCCTGGAAGCGGACCAGATCGGGAAGTTCCTCCGGAGGCGAGGGCGGAAGCGTCAATTGTCGCAATTCGATACTCGCGCGGCCCACCGCCACCAAAGTCTCGATCCGTCCGAGCTTGCGGGCGTTGAGCTCGGCGGCGATCTTGCTCCCCACACTCTCATCCGCGAAGGTTTGCCCTGGGTCACGCAGTCCTAAGTCAATTGCGAACGCATGTTCGATTACCACCTCGTCGCCGCGTGTGCGCGCGACAACGACACGTGCCTCGCGCAAGCCCCATTCCAGTGCCAGTAATCGTGCCATGTCATTCCCTGTGGGAGTTTACCTTCCAGGATTCGGGAGACCACGTTACGGCGAAGCCATCCCCGACACCAAATCCACCCCTAACGTCTCCAGTGCATAGCCTCGCCCCAGGTGACTGATATCTCTCCAGAGTAATACGCGAGGTGCGTCGCCGGTAGCATCAAAAACGACTTCCGCGCGAGATGATGGGCCGCCACCCTGAAAATAACCGACGATTTGACAGCGATAGACGTCTCCCCCCGCGCACACGAACGGCATCAAAGCCTTCATTTGATCCAGCGAAACCACCACTTCACCGAGCAGCCAAGTTTCGTGATTGCGAGCTGTGGCGTTCTCCTCGGTCACCGCCTGCCGCATTTCGATGATCTGATCCACCATTTCTTCGGTCATAACCGGCTCGCCATTGACCACGGCGGGAATCCCCAACAGTAGCTCGCGCGGTGCCTCGTTGATATTTATTCGCCCGGGTAACGTTTCCGACTCGCTGATCGTGCAGTTGGACATGAGGCTCGACAGATAAGTCGCCATGGCGAGCGGATCATCCTGGAATGGGCAAGTCAACACTTGAGTAGTAACTTCTTGCCCGCCGCCACCTTGTTGACCACCACCGCCACCTTGTTCACCACCGCCACCTTGTTGTCCACCACCTCTCTGTCCGCCACCACCACCTTGTTGCCCACCGCCGCCTTGCCCTGCGTTACCTTGTCCGCCACCTGGAACACTTACGCGAGCGCCGATCAAATCGAGCACTTGGGCGAAGGTAGCTTTGGCGGGTTGCGATAGGTCAAGTTTCAACGAGCTGGCCGAGACCGAATTTCCACCTCCGGGTTCCTGCCCCGTGGGCTGCAGAGTGTTTGGTAGCACGTCCTCCAGCGCTGAGACCGAATTTCCACCTCCGGGTGCCTGCCCCTGTTCGGCAGGACCATAGAGGCGATAGGCCACGATGAAGTTAGCCCACTCGTCGCTAAAGACGTCACTCAACTCATCATGCAACGCCTGCAAGTCCGGGTTGTTCAAGAAAATTCTCGGGGTGCCTTCGGTGGTTGCATTCCGTTCGTTGCCATACAGCGTGAGATATGCGGCCCAGCCGCGGTTGATGCCTCCGGTCGCGGAAGAGCTGGTCAAGCTGGCGGGCGTACCCGCAGCACCGAGCGACATCGACAGGGTCTGCTCGTGTTGATCGATCATGCCATTGCGGTTGAAGTCGGCACCAAACAATAACTCGGGAGTCACGCCTCGTACCAGCAGCAACTCCTCGATCGTTTGCAGGGGGCCATTCCGCGGTTCGTAAGCGGGAGTCAAACTCGAATAGTAATCCGAGAGCTCCGCGCCATACTCACGAGCTGCATCGTCTTCGG
>JBGTHH010000510.1:0-8466 GCA_041746275.1 Pirellulaceae bacterium
TGAACATCGTGCGCAGTGCCTGAAACACGATGCCCGTGGGAACGTTGGCGTAGGTGGGAATGCCACGCAGCGCCTCGGTGACTTGCGACACCAAAACCTCCGAGAGCATTGCTTCGTCGAAGTGCCCGAAGCCAGGAAACCGATCGGTCCGCCAAGTACCTTGCTGGAGGTTGGTCAGGAAAGTTTCAATCGCAACCCGCTCTTCGTCAGGCCGCCATTCGTAGTCATCGCGTGTCACGGCGGCACCTTGGAACCAAATGCCGAAATTGACGGATGCCTCCGTGATCGTGACGCCTATGTCGCCGGGTCGAAAGGGAACGTCGCCGTAGATACGCTGAAATAGCCGACAGATTGCCCGGTCCAAGTCATCCTTCGCGGCATCGGCTTGAAGCTGTGCGACTAGAACCTCGGTGATGGCGTGTTTGAGCCGCAAACCAAGGGTCAAATAACTGACCTTGTTATGGATTGCCTCGATCTCGGCCTCGGACCACGCAAAAGTCTCACACAGGGCGCTGTCCAGGATCTTGCGCTCGTCATCGGTGCCCTGCATATCAACGGGAAACTTATCCAAGCTCTCGCTGTGAATCGTATCTAATCGAGTCATTCCGACCGAGGCCGGAAAGTAGGAGGCCAGAATGACGGCCTCGCTGAATGTCCGACGGTGAGCTTCACTCAGGCCATCCAGATCACCGGGTGCCTCGTCGAATAAGCGACCAGCTTCCCGATACAGCGTTTCACGGATCGGTATCGCCACCTGGCGTTTCTCGTCAAGCTTCATTTCCTTGTCGCACAAGAGCCGCTCAAGGTCCGCCAGGGGTTCAAGTACGCCCCGCCAGTTCGCTGGGACGCTGTTAGAAAACATCGTCGAGCTCGATAGTTCTCTCATCGTCGACCGTCTGGTTCGGCCTCCACGTTCCCTGGGGCTGAGAACATGCTTGGGCCGGTTGAGGTAGTAGTGGAGCCTGCGACACGGATTATCAGGAAACGCAGTTTTTGGCGAATGCTGTAACCAAGGTTAATTCGCGATTATAGTACCACACCCAGGAGCGATTTGGCTTCGCGAAGTTTTGAATTCACAGGAAGGCAGACCGCATGAACCCGACGGCGATTGGATGTAGGCTCGTTAGCGCTGGTAGTGCTTCGCGATGAAGTCGTTCTGAATCCACAGTAACTTGTTGAAGGCCTGGATGGTGCGGAACTTGACCTCCGGTGCCAGCGGCCATTCGGCGATGGAGCTTAACAAGACGTCGGAGATGGTGCCTAAAAGAGCGTTCATTTGCACTAACGGCACGTTGATTTCCTGGTTGCCGGCCGCGGGTGTATGAATCCGACCCACCATATCCAAGTACAGCACCATCTTCGCATCGTAGGCCCGCCCGATCAGTTGGATGAAGTAGCGGTTGAGATGGTCTTTGCGAAATTTGATCTGCGGATGTTCCGAAGTAAGCGACTGGAGGTCTGGTGGAACAGGACCTTCGTAGCCGTGTTGCCGCGGGACAAAGTGCCGCGCGGTGGCATCGAACGCCAACAATCTCTCATAGGTCCGCTCGACGAGTTGGGGCACGCGCGGTCCCAAATGCGGCGCGGAGGCTTGAATGAGTTTGATGTCTTCCGGCCCGAAGCCTATGAAGCTCGCTAAAAACTCGTAGCGGTATTGCGGATCGGATTCCAACCGAGGTTCGTCGATGGTCTGCATGATCGATCAACTTGAGCGCGCGATACGGAAATCGAAACCGGTGACCCTATCCAAGGGAAAACGTGCTGTCACCGACTGGTGGAGGCATCAGATGGCCAATTGCACGAGTTCGGCAGGGGGCTCGGCTTCAATGACCTTCAAATCGAACTTATCCTGTAAGACTTTGAACACATTCGGCGTAATGAATGCCGGTGGGACCGGACCAACACGAATGCCTTTCACATCCAACGCCAGCAGGGTGAGTAAGACGGCCACCGCCTTTTGCTCGAACCAGGACAACACGATTTCTAACGGCAGATCATTCACACCGCAATCGAAGGCTTGGGAAAGTGCCAACGCGACCTGCACCGCGCCGTAGGCATCGTTGCATTGCCCCATGTCGAGCAACCGAGGTATCCCGGCGACCGTGCCATAATCGTGGTTGCGAATTCGATACTTGCCGCAGCCCAGTGTGAGGATCACCGATTGTTGCGGGGAGCGTTCGGCCACCTGGGTGTAGTAGTTGCGGCCCAGTTCCGCGCCATCGCAGCCGCCGATCAAATAGAAGCGTTGAATCTGACCCGACTTCACCGCTTCGACGATCTGTTCCGCGAGGCCCAGGATGACACTGTGGTGAAACCCAATGGTGGACTCGCGAACGAAGTTCTCCGGCAAAGGTTCACACGTCTGAGCCTGGGCGATCACCGTAGAAAAGTCGTCCGTGGTCAACCGCGTGCCGCCCGGTACCGCAGTGATGCGGGTCGTGTACAACCGATCGGCATAGGTATCCGAGGGAATCAGGACACAATTGGTCGTCGCCACAATCGGCCCAGAGAACATGGGGAATTCCCATTGTTGGTTCTGCCAAGGCCCACCAAAGTGTCCCGCGAGATGTGGAAACTTTTTCAGCTCCGGGTAGCTGTGGGCGGGCAGCATTTCTCCGTGGGTGTAAACGTTGATGCCTGTTCCCACCGTCTGTTCCAGCAGATGCGCCAGATCGACCAGATCGTGCCCCGTGACCAAGATGCCGGGTCCAGCCAGAGTGCCCTCGCGGACGGTTGTGGGCGCTGGCTTGCCAAATCGCTCGGTATGCCCCTCATCGAGCAGTTCCATCACGCGTAGGTTCTGGCGACCACACTCCAGGACCATTTCAAGCAGTGTCGGGATATCGAAATTGACGTTCGTCATTGTCGCGAACAATGCCTCTTCGATGAAGGCACTGACACGGTCGTCCGTTTTGCCCAAACGACGGGCGTGATTGGCGTATGCGGCCATGCCTTTCACGCCGTACAGGAGCATCTCCTGAAGTGACTGCATGTCCGGGTCTTTGCCGCAGACGCCGACGTCGGTACAGCCGGTGCCATTCATGGTCTGTTCGCATTGATTGCAAAACATCTTCGTTCCCTCTCGTATACAGTGTTGCTGGCCTACTTTTTCGCTATTCCGAATTGAACTGTCAGGGTGCTTGAACGCCTACGATATCGGATATCCGCAGGATAATCAAGAATCAAAGAACTGGAATTCTTGATTTCATCGCGTTGGGCCGATACACTGAGCGTTAATCGGCACATCGTCAGCTAACTTGCTGTACACCGTCACAGCGATCCTGTAATTTGGCTTGGCCTGCATCGTGGGCATGTAGGTCGTGGAAGTGCGACAAATCCGTCGTCGAGATCCGCCGCATGACACCCTATGGCAAAGTAGCCCAAGCTGCGATCGCGGCCATGAGTCTCCTCGCCGAGCAATACGGAACGCAGGGCGTCGCACGGTTGAACTCTCAAGAGATCGCGCAGCGCAGAAAGCTTTCGCAAGCCATCGTGGGTAAGGTGCTGACGACCATGTCACAGGTCGGGCTCGTGAAAGGTGCTCCCGGTCCCGGTGGCGGCTACGTACTGGCACGACCGCCCCAGGAGATCACGCTTCAGGATGTGGTGACGCCTTTTGATCGCCTGGAAGACGCCTTGGTCTGCCCATTTGGTCATGATTGGTGCGGCACGGGCCCCCAATGCCCCTTACACGGTCAACTTGACGCTCTCCGTCAGCAATGGTCGAGCTTTCTTGGAGAGACCACCTTGGCTTGCTTTGCGGTCACCTCACCCCGATCATGACAGGAGACGGAAAACTGGATTGGGTGTTGCACGTCGCGGAATGGAAGCCCGTTGCTGGACTTCAAACATCGGCGCGGGATGATGCGCCGGTGCTGAGTGGTCGCAGGTGCGGTTTGGGTCCGGAATCGTCCCCGTCAATGTCACCCAAGTAGATGCGACGTACCTCGGGGTGGCTCTTCACATCATCGGGATGCCCGTTGCACAACACCTCTCCTTGATTGATTACATAACAACGGTCGGTCACCTGCAGAATCTCGCGGGCGGCATGATCGGTGATCAGGATGGAGATGCCCTCGTCACGCAAATCCCGAATGATGCCCTGGATGCTTTGTACCGTAACCGGATCGATCCCGGCGAACGGCTCATCCAGCATGATGATGTCGGGATCGGAAACCAGGCAACGGGCAATTTCCAATCGTCGGCGTTCGCCACCGGAGAGCTTGGCGGCTTTCGACTTGCGTATATGCGTGATCTTGAATTGCTCTAGCAGTTGATCGCAGCGAGAGCGACGCTCGCGGCGGCCCATTCCCAGCAGTTCCATGACGGCCAGCAGGTTTTGTTCCACCGTAAGTTTCCGAAAGACGCTTGACTCCTGAGCGAGATAGCCCATGTGTCCATCACGGCAGCGACGATACATCGGCCATTTGGTGACGTTCTCGCCACCCAGGATCACCTGCCCCGCATCGGGATCGATCAAGCCGCACATCATGCGAAACGATGTGGTCTTGCCGGCTCCATTAGGACCGAGCAGCCCGACGATCTCCTCTTCCGCGACTTCGAGATTCACGCCGTTCACGACTCGACGCCGGCCGAACGTTTTCTCCAAACCAATGGCTTCCAAGAGTGGCATCGAGTGGTCCTCCGTGACGATGTGGCGGAATCGTGTCCTTAGCGTATTAGCTTCATTTGGCGGAAATTCGGTATGAAGGCGTAGTCGGCGGTCAAACTCGCCAACGTCGTCGAGTTGGGTCGCCAACCGTGGGGCCAGTACACGACCAACGCCTTGCCGATCAAGAGTTCGCGATCGACATGTGGTGGAGGATAGAGATTTCCCAGGCGAGAGCTCCCTTCCGACCACAATCGCGCGTCCTTACTTTGCGGACTATTATCGCCCAAGGGGAAGAATTGATCTTCGCCCATTTGGAACGTCACCGAACGGCGGGATTGAAACAAGCGAGTCGACTCCCACAGCTTCGGATCGGCGATGATCGACGCGAACTCACGCAAATCAAAGTGCCCGTCGTATTCCGAACTGAAGGGCTGTTCCGAATTTTGGGCGAGGTAATAGATGTCGCGTAGGACTCTCAACCGGTTGACTGTGATGTCGGCATTCTTGCCTCCAATGCCGACGGGAGCCAAATCGCCCGGATCCTCGACACTCGACTGCGGAACGCGATCCGTGGCCACTTGATAAGTGGTCGGTCCATCAAAGACCATAACTTTGTTGTTGATCCAGAGCACGAGCTGATCGTCGCAGTTCGCAAACCGAATCTGATATTTGCCTGGCTTCTTGAGCGGCGTGAGGGCGCTTCGCGAAGCTGATGCACTGGTTCCTTCAGCGTTGGCTCCATCAAACGGAGTTGCGTCGCCGTGCATGTCTCGAATGGTGAGTACGGCCTGACCCGTGGCCAAGTCGATCCGACATTCGTGATGGCTTCCTCCTTCGACCAGATCAAGCAGTAACTCGCCTTGCTCGCTCTCGATCCGCACATCGCACTCCACCGCGAGATCACCGACCCAAGCCATGCCGGTCGACTCCCAATTGCCGCGGAAGTCGTTGTAGGAGTAATAGTCCGTGATCAACTCGCCCTGTGTATTCCCCAGCCGTGAAGGAAGCGTTCCCTCGAGAATATCGTTCCACTCCTCGGGGTGCGGAGTTAGGTGTCGGTATCTCAGCCATGTGTCGTCGGTCCCGCTTTGCAGCAGGTACGATCCGTCATCACCGGATTGACGCCATTGTCGATCGGAGGGAACGGACGAAACAGGCTGCCAGCGTGACGGCCAATTGATGGCTCGCAACGATTCGGCGATATGAGCCGTGTCGTCCACCACATGCAGCATTGACTTCAGTCGGTGAGGCGGTTTGCGCACAATCGTGGCCACGCCGCGATCATCGAGAGTGTGGATGTCGCCGTGCCGAATCTGTAAAGTCTCGCCGGGCAGTCCTACGAGTCGTTTGATGTAATTCTGTTTGGCATTGCCGGGGTACTTGAAAACAATGACATCCCAACGTGCGGGCTCTTGAATCTGGTAAGCGAATTTGCTCACCAGGATCCGGTCACCGTTGAAGGACCGCTGGTTTGGATAGGACTCTTTGTCCAAGACCAACGTGAAGTGGCAGATTGGGCAACAGGTCTCGCTGACCTCGCCGCGACGCTGCCCCTCTTCGATGTTCTCCATGCTGGCACCGGTGTTGTACTGAAAACCACACTCGGGACAATCAATGTCCATGTGGCGGCCACGCAGGGTGGGTGCCATCGAACCCGTGGGAATGACGAACGCTTCGGCGACAAATCCACGAAACAAGAAGGCCAGAATGATGGCCACCACGATCGACTCGACAGTTTCCCGAGTGGCCTGCGTGTTGGTCTCCTGCAACTGGGCATTGGCGATCGGTTTGGGCGAAACCACGGTCTCTCCGGAAGGACGTCTCATGAGATCGATTGTCACTTTGCTGTTGGGACTGGGAATGACTGACAGCGGTTATTCGTTGCAGGAGGTGCGAATATAGCCGAAACCGGCGACAACTCCTACTTCGACCCAGGATGGCTCCACGAGCTCGAACTGTGTTTCGACGACAACACCTTACCAATTAAGCGTTTGCGATCGAGACCCGGTGTCACCCAATGCCTACTGTCGTCCGAAATCGGCACATTGTCGCCCAACACCAAGAGCTCTTCCGCCCGTAAGGGGGCCGCAGTTTCCCAGAGCTGAGCGTCGCGTGCCGGATGCATGTGATAGACGTCCCGATAGACCTTGAGTTGCGAGATCTCGACACTCCCACCACGTCCGGCGATTCCCAGCGGTCGTGAAGTGGGCTGGAGCGGTCCCGCAGCCAATTCGTACTCGAACTGAGCGACGATTTGGTCGTCGAGGGCCAACACGATTTGGCGGTCGAAGGCCCCTAACTCGATCTCCAAGGGCTGCCCGAGATCTCGAAGCCGCAACGTTGTTTGATGAATGACTTCGGGGCCTCGTTGGATTCGCACCGACCGCTCCCGGAACGATATCCTCGCTGTGAAGGTTTCCCTTCCGTCGTGAATCAAAAACGCCAATTCACCGGGATCGTCGACACGCACTTGGCACGAGAGCAGCAGATCCGTGACCTCGTGCAATTCCCGCGAGAGCCCTTGGTTGTAGCCGTAATGGTCCGCCACCGGAGTTTCCGCAGTTCGGGAATGTGGCGAGCCGTAACATCTCCAGTGTCGATACATCAACCAATCGAAATCCTCCGCGGCGCGAGGACCAGTCTCCCAGCGATAGCCGGTGTCCGTGGTCTGCCACCCGCTCGGTTGCTCGTCGCTTTGCCAGCGACCGGGAAGGCCCAGGTCTTCAACCGGGCGAAAACGGTCATCGTTCACCAAGATGGCGGTCTCTCGCATTTCGGCAAGCGATTTACGATAGAGCACGCCGTCGATCCAAAGTTCGCCGTTTCGAATCGCCAAGTTCTCGCCCGGCAAGCCCATGACGCGTTTCACCGCGAACTGGCTGCTGTCGTCTGGGTCGACGAAAGCCACAACCTCGCCCCGCCGCGGAAGACGTCGCCAATATGCCCAACGGTCAATCAGCACGCGCTGGCCCGGCAAGACGGCCGCGTGTTTCACGGAATTGCGACCACAGCCACAGTTAGGGCAGGTCGCCAAATCGAGCCGAGGTGGAGCATCCGTGCCACAGGAAAACACGAAGCGACAGTCCTCACACGGGACCTGCCAGCGTGGCCCCAGCAGGGCTTCGGCCATCGACCCACTCGCGATATACACGGGAATGAGCAAACCTTGGTAACGCCACAGGATCATGGCCACGAAGACGCCGAACAATAGGGCTGACCCACAGGCGATCTTCCAGCGCCATGTTCGACGACGCGTCACTTCTTCCCCTCGCCGGTATCCAACACGGCCATGAACGCCTTCTGCGGTATGTCGACACTGCCGATCGACTTCATCCGCTTCTTGCCTTCTTTTTGCTTGGCCCACAGCTTTCGCTTGCGGCTGATGTCACCGCCGTAACACTTGGCCGTAACGTTCTTTCGCATTGCCGAAACGGTTTCGCGAGCAATCACCCGCGTGCCAATCGCCGCTTGAACGGCAATCTCGAACATGTGCCGGTCGATTTCGCTTTTCAGTTTCTTCACGACCGCTCGACCGCGACGATCGGCATCGGCCTTATTGCAGATGAAGCTCAGCGCATCCACGCGATTCCCATTGACCAGGATATCGAGTCGAGCGAGATCGGCGGGAAAGTAGCCGATCACCTCGTAGTTCATCGTGCCATAGCCGCGCGTCGCGCTTTTCAACTTGTCATGCAAGTCATAGATCACTTCGGCCAGCGGCAATTCATACGTCAGCAACGTCCGGGTGGGCGAGAGATACTCTTGTGCGACCTGAATACCGCGGCGGTCCTGGCAGAGCTTCATCACGGCACCGATGTACTCGGTCGGCTGAATCAAGCTGACACGCACGACCG
>JBGTHH010000511.1:0-12353 GCA_041746275.1 Pirellulaceae bacterium
CGAGATCGGGCTTTAGCTTCTTAGCGCCGTTGAATGGCGGATTGCCGATAATGATATCGGCTTTCGGCCACTTGCTTGGAATCGACATGCCTTCGTTCAGGATGGGGCGACGCCAATTGCTGCGTTCTCCCGTCAGTCCCATCGACTCCGAGTGAATGAGAGCATCGCCCGCGATGAAGTTACGGTCCAAGTTATCCAGCGGCAATGGCCTTTCTGGCATGTTTAGTTCGTCGATGGCCAACTTGCGGGCAATCATCATTGTGACCTTGGCCAGTTCGATTCCGAGTGGATTGATGTCGATGCCATAGAACTGATTGGCTGTCACAAAGCCGATCAACTTCTGAGTCTCTTCCTTCGTCGATATCTCGCTGATTCGCTCAAAGATGGACTGTTCCAGACGCTTCATCTCGCGATACGCGATGTAGAGGAAGTTGCCGCTTCCGCACGCGGGGTCAAGAACCGTTAGGTGCGTCAACCGCTGACGCAATTCCAACAGCCGTTTAATTGACTTCGCATCGTCAATCAACTCTCGCCACGGACGTACAATCGTTGGGCCGACGATCTTCATGATGTCGACGTGGCTGGTGAAATGCTGCCCGTAGGCTCGTCGCTCTTTCTGATCCACGGAATGCTCAAAGATCGTTCCGAAAATTTCGGGTCGGACCTTCGACCAATCGAACTTAGTTGCCTGCTTGAGTTGGTTCAACTCGTCGTCGTACAGTTCGATTCTCGCTGGTTCAGAGAACAGACCGCCGTTGAAGTAGTCCACTCCTTTGAACCGGCCGCCAGTCGTCTTTCCAGGCGTGTTCATGGCCTCAAACAGACCGCCAAGAAGATCGTAGCTGTCAGCTTTTGACTTGCATTCGTCAAGCAATTGCGTAACGAAGTATTGATCCAACAATCCGATATCTTCAGAGAACAGCGCCACGAGCATTTGCAAAATGAACCGTTGAGCCAGAGAACGGTCCAGCCTCTGCGCCAACTTATTAAAGCAGGTTGCCAGCTTGTCGGCAGCGTCGCGAGTAACTTCCTCGTGATCGTCTCCGAAGACAGGCCGCTCTGGCGTTGGAAACAGGAAACCCAACGGCCCGTATCGGATCGGCAAATCGGCGATTCTCACGCGATCAACGGGAGAATCCATTTGGGAGTTGAAGTCGTAGACCCAGAACTCGTCGAAGTTGCAAAGTACGACGTATTGCGGACGTCCCGGAACGAGTCGCACCCAGTAGTCGAAGGCTTGGCGATAGTGTTTCGACAGGTCTTCGCCTCGCTTCTTCATTTCGATCAGCACGTAAGGCTTCCACACCAGATCGGCGAACGCTGTTCCCTTCGCGTCTTCCTTCTTGATGCGCATCTCTAGCGTCGCGCCAGCCTCTTTAAGCCCCTTATGACCGAAGCCTCGGAAGAGTTGGTCAAGGAATAACTGAGACTCGCCCTTCTCGTCACCGGTGATGTGTTCTGATGTCCATGCGACGAAACTATCGAGCCGCTCTTTCCTGAGTCCGACCATGCCAACTTCCAGTTTCGTTGTGGGTGAGTGCTGCCAGGAGAATTGTGGAGTCGACATTCTAAATGGCTACTGCCGGTTGACGCCACTAGAGGCTACGCACGGTTTTTCTGAAAGTTGCATCTCGCGTGGATGTCTTTAGAATCGCTCCAAATACTGAATAGTTTGTGCCCGCCGACGAATACAAGTTGTGCCGGTTATGTTTTGCGGTTGGTCCGAAGTTCAACAGGAGCGTAGCGATGTCGAAGGAGCTTAGAAGTGACGGCGATGCGTATGATTCGGCGGCGTACTGGGAAGAAACCGCTGGGTACGATTACGGCGACCTTAACGCCGCGATCGATGCGCTAGACCGAGACGACCCGAACTACAACGACCGCTACAGTACGTTGATTGAGCGCCTGATGTGCGCCGATATGGCAATGGGGCCATCGCGACGGTCCATGACCAATCGAGAACCGCCTTCCGAAGACAGCGTGTCGCCAGAAGATGAGCGAGTAGAGCGATTACAAAACTTCCTGCGACCGTTCGAGATACAGGACCGGGAGACTCTCGGCCGTTGGGCCGACAAGGCGAATGCCTTGGTCGCTGGGCAAGCCGAGACGATCGCGAAACTGACCGAGAAGCCTGGTCATACAGAGGAGCCTTCTGAGCAAGCTCACGAGCAGACTACGAAAGACAAATTACTGGCGCACTTCAAATCTCTCGGATTCAAGAAAGCGTCGTCACCGGATGGAGGCGGATGCGTGATTACTGGCTTTCCGCCACCGGGCAAGGCGTCAACAGAACCGCCGAAATCCGGAATGGACCATTGATGACGCGAACCCACTACGAATTGCATTCACGACGCGGCACTTGACGACGATACGACAGTGGAATATTTACTTGACGGTGACGGGTCTGTGTTCCGAAGGGGCGGTCCTGGGAAGTCCTTCCAGATATGGGTTCCTAGTACGAAGTCGTGGAAAACTACAATCTAAGTAACGTCTTTGTGGACGCGTCTCCAATCTCGAAAGATGACCTGGAAATCGTGCTTTCTAGGAGAGGCGAGAAGTTAATTGAATAGCGAGGATGAGCGAAAAGCCAAAGAAGGAGTCCGAGAAACCTTCAGAGTAAACGGAGTGAGCGTGGGCTCGTTCAATCCACGTCGCCGATCAACGTCACGCCGCAACCGTTCACCTCGGGATAGTGGCACTGTCCGTGCTCGATCGTAACTCCAGTGGCGATATCCTTGGCGAGCAGCAAGGCTCCATCCATGTCGACGTAGTCTAGCAGGGGCAGCAATTGCGCGATGGCCGAAATGCCGACGGTCGACTCGGTCATGCAGCCCACCATGACCTGCAAGCCCAAGGCCCGTGCGCGCTCGATCATGCGGCGAGCGGGGGTAAGTCCACCGCACTTGACCAATTTGATGTTGATACCGTGGAAGTGCCCGACGCAGCGGTCGACATCGGCTTCGACGATGCAGCTCTCGTCCGCGATGACGGGCAGCGCCGATTCGCGGAACACGCGTTGCATCTCGGGAAGCTGATGGGCCGGCAGCGGCTGCTCGATGAATTCGACCCCGAGCGACTTCAATTCGCGCGAGTTACGAATCGTCTCGTCCGCCGTCCAACCGCAGTTGGCATCGACGCGGAAGCGGGAGGCGGTGTGTTGTCGCAGCGCCCGCACGATGTCGAGATCATGCGATGTCCCGAGTTTGACCTTGTACACCGGCCAGTCGGGAAACTCCTGCATCTTGGCTACCATCACGTCGATCTCGTCGATGCCAATCGTGTAGTTCGTCGGAGGCAAGCGATCGGTCGATAGGCCCCAGAGTCGATAGACGGGCTGCCCTCGTTTCTTGCCCCAGAGATCATGAGCGGCCTGATCCAGCGCGCATTGCGCGAACGGATTGTCTTGCAGTGCGGGATGCAAGTCTTCCCAAAGCTGGCGCGGATCGTCCAGATCGCGGGAACGCAAGGCGTCGCGCACCTTGTCCAGCGCCGCTGCCATGTTCTCGAAGGTGAAGCCATAGTACTGATTCGTCGTCGCCTCGCCGTAACCGCGCAAGCCATGCTCCTCCAGCTCGACAATCATGGTCTCTTGAACGGAGATCGATTCGCGCGAGATGGTGAACGTGTGCCGCAGGGGCAAATCGAACTTGTGGATGGATAATTGCATGAGGCTACTCGACTGATTTCCAGTCCGTACGGTTCTTGAAATTGAGAATGGCCTCGACCAGTTCGCCGGAGCCGTGCCGGATGACGTCACAGACGGGCAGACCGAGTGCCTGCCGCACCCGCTGGCGTTCCACTTCGGCGGCCTCTGGGCTGACGCGGCGACTATTCATCGCCACACCGATCACGCGCGAGGGTTGATTGATACTGGCCAACGATTCGTTGAGTTCGAGGATTTTCTCCAGCGGCGGAATCTGGACGTGTTCGATGCCCGTCACTCGCTCGCGACCAACCTCGTAGCACAGGATCATGGCTTGAGGCAACGCACCATGCAGCAAGCTGAGGGTCACGCCGGAATACGACGGATGAACTAAACTGCCTTGACCTTCGACGATCAAGATGTCGTGATGCTGATGTTGCAGGATCATCTTCTCGACCGCGCCGCTGACAAAGTCGGCGATCACGCGGTCGATCGGACAGCCGTCACCTTCGACCATGATGCCCGTCTGTCCGGTGGCGATGAACTTGGCATCGTGGCCGGCTTGCTTCAATGCCTGGGTGAGCTCGACCGCAGTCAACATCTTGCCGATACTGCAATCGTGCCCCACGGTCAAAACACGCAGACAGTCAGGTCGAATCCCCACGCGTCGGGCAATGTCCTTTTCGTCGTTCTTGCGTACGTCCGTCAACGTCACACCATGTTTTTGCGCCGCAGTGACAAACTCTCCGTCTTCGGTCAAGAAATCGTGCAGTCCGGCCACAACATCCATACCGCGCGCGATGGCCTCCAAGATGACCGCTCGCCAGGAGCTGGGAATTTTGCCGCCCGGCGGGGCGATGCCCAACAGCAGCGTATTGGCCGCGGGAGCCTCGGATAGCCGGGAAATGACTGGCAGATTCTCGCCCACCCCAAGCAGATCATAGCTCGTTTTGCCGGCTTGGGTGCTATCCAACAACGCCACGATTTCCGAGCGGCGATAGCGAATCAGGCAACTTGCCGTCTTCGCGGTGTGGGGATTGGTGTGTCCCTCGGTGAGGATGACCAGTTGTCGACTCATGGCGATCTACCTTAAATCTGCATGGAATAAAACCTGGGCTGGGCCGCTGCCTGGAACGAGCCACACTGAGCATCAGAATCACCTCGCCGCAACGCGTCAATCCGTTGACCGGCGGAAGTGTGGCCAACCCGTTTGCCCCTCGTTCCAATAACGGCCCTGGATGTGATATAGTTCCGGCTGCGTGGCTTGACGAACCCATCGAACGTCAGCCGATTCGACACGATCGATCTCGCAACGTGGCTTTATCGCCCGTCGAAGCCTTTTACCGCCGTACCGCTACCCTGGGAGTTCCACGATGCAAGTCGCCAAGCACCGAGTCGTCACCTTCGACTACAAACTGACCGATGAGGATGGGGAACTGATCGACTCGTCCGAAGGTAGCGAACCGCTGGTCTATCTGCACGGAGTCGGGGGTATTGTCCCTGGACTCGAACGTGCCTTGGAAGGCAAATCGGTTGGGGATCGCATCCAAGTTACGGTGGCACCCGAAGACGGCTACGGAGAGCAAGACGACTCACTCATCTTCGAAGTCGATTTCGATCAGTTCGAGGAGACCGACGAACTGGAGTTGGGTCAACAGTTCCAGATCGACACGGATGATGGGCCGCTGGTCGTCACCGTTGTCGAGATCACGGAGGACACGGTAACGATCGACGGGAACCATGAGCTCGCCGGAATCTCGCTGAATTTTGACGTCACGATTGTCGAGGTTCGCGAAGCCACGCCTGAAGAGATCGACCACGGGCACGCCCACGGCGAAGACGACGACGAGCACTGATGGCAGCTCGTGTTTGATTCGCTCCGAGGCGGTGAAAAATGGGACTGGCTCCGAGTGGATGTCGGTGTTTTGTAAGGATTTCGCGTAGCTGCGAGGTGCCTGTCCCAATTTTTTCACAGCCTCTCCGGAGGCCGTTACTTATTGCGACCAAAGAAGTCGAAGCCGCACTCGCAGACCTTGCGGCGGACGTGGACGATGGCGTTGCACTTTGGGCACTTCTTGTCGCACGAACGCGTCTTGGCCACCTTGGGCTCGTCGAGTCGTTCGGCCTCCAGGAGCTGCTTGCGCGGAGCGTCGGCTTGAACCACCGAGCATTGCGGATGCACACCCGCGGCGGAATATGAACGTTCGCCGCACACAGGACACACTTTCTGAACACGCTGCGGAAGTAGCGGAGTCGGCTTTCTATCGCTCATGGTTCCCTACGTCATCTTCTGAGGAGTCGGGGCTGCGCAAAAAATTCGCAAACGCGCAGTGACCGCAAGATTCGTTCCTTTCGTTCCAAACACTGGAACGCGCGGCCGGTGAATGGCACTCTCATAACGTCTGCCCAACGCTGGCGATCAGCCGAGCCACAGCAAGCTATCAGAGACAGCTTCTAGCATAGTGGTTACATCGCCTTGACGCCAGCGTGGCCAACCGGGGACCTCTGGCAAACTGCGAAGTTTTCCTACCGTTTCGCCCGATGAAAACCCGCGTCGATACGAATCGGATTGGTGAGATCCCACAATTTCTGACGATGATTTTCTCCAAAGGTCATTCGGTCACATCGATCTTCACGAGGCCCAGTCATGAGAAGAGAACTCGCTTTGTTCCTGTCGGTTGCTTGTTGTTTTGGATGCACGACTCCGGGAGCGAAGCCACCAGCCTTGGCATCGCAAGCCGCGCCGGCGACGCCCGCAACTGCCTCTGCGGCCGATCCTGCCAGCGAAGGTTCAGGATTCTCGCTGACTCGCGTATTGGAGTTCGCGGGGTTCCAGCGTACCGAGAAGCCGCAGCCGAGCGTGATTCCACAGGAAGTCGTGGATCTCAGCAACGTGATCAATACCGTGTCTGCGAAATCCGCCGAGTTGAACATGAACGACCCACCCGAGGTGACGAGTCAGAAAGCCCAAGCGATTCTCGAGGCACTTGCGCCGTGGGATACAACCTTGGCGGCCGGACACTCGGCGGGATTCCTCAATACCGAAACGGCTCAGATGCTAAACAACTGGGCCTCGCAATTGCGCGTCGAAGCCCAAAAGTTGGTCCACTATGTTCCGACTCCCGAAACCATCGGCGCAATTCAGCATCTGGCGGGAAGTTTGAACGCCACCGTCGGAAGTATCTCGAAGATGCTGGGCCAAGGCCAAAACATCTCGCAAGCATTCCTGGGAGCCAATCGCGGTTAGACGCAGGCGTCCGGGCGACCGTTGTCGTGGCTTACGGTGCCTCCGGGGTATAGAACCAACCAATCGGCAACGAGCGAATCCGAGACGATAACCGTTGTGTCCCAGGTTCGCTTTCCCAGTAACTCAACACGGCTCGGCCTCGCGCGAAGAGCACGCTCGTATACGAATAAGTGCGATCGGCGTCCGTTTCCAGATTCCGGAGCTGCGACCACGTCAGCCCTTCGTCGGTCGAGATGGCTGACGTCAGGGGTGTGCGGCGGCCGCCATGTCCCACGGTGGGGTCGTAATTATTGTTCCAAATCAACAACAAATCGCCAGTGGCTGGAATGCGGCGGAGCGTGGCGGGAGCTTCGGGAGCCTGCACGGTCAATTTCGCCGGTTCACTCCACGTATCGCCACCATCCGCGGAATGGCTCGTCGCGATGTAGCCAAGTTGTGTGCGAGCGATCATCAGAACTCGACCGTCGGCCAGCTCGATGACTTCGGGTTCCATCGCGCCGCGTCGAGGCAGATCCATCGCGCCGCGGCTTTTGCGCCAACTCCGGCCTCCATCATCCGACAGCCAACAGACGGAGACGAAGTGATTGACCTGACGCACGTCGGTGGTCGTGGCCACCGGTGCCAACAGCCGACCACTCGACAACTGGGTCACACGATCATTGTTCATGACATGGTATCCCGGCTCCGTGGTGACTCGCACCGGCTCACCAAACGTCGCGGCCTCGTCGGTCGAAAACCGCACCCACACTTGCAAGTCATCAAAGCCATTCTTCTGCAAGTAAAACATGGCGATGGTTCCGAGCGCCGCCGGTGGCCCCAGCCGTCGTAGCGTGACGCTCATGACATTCATTTCGCCGGTGCTCTCTTGTAAGACTCGCCGCGGCGTCCAACTGCGGCCACCATCCTGCGACTGGCGAGCCACGATGCGCGCGGTTGCGAAGTCACTGCCACTGCCATCGAACTGCGTGGTCGCATACAACAACGAACCGTTGGAGAGTTCCAGCACGGAGCCTTCCGTGTAGCGCGGGTGTTCGGCAGTCGCTTGATCGACGATGTGCGAGAATTCGTCGCGTGGATGGGGGCGTGGGGCCTGCGCCAGATCGAGCAGCGAATGTGCGGCTCGAATGCGCACATCGAGATTCTCGTGGTCCAACAAATCCGTCAGCGGATCGCACACTTCCAGCGCGCGGGCATCACAAGCGAAGTTCGCGGCGTAAGTCTGCACCACGGGATCGTCGTCGCGCAGATTCGCCGCCAAAGCTTGTCGACCCGCGGCATCACCTAACGTGGCCAAGGCATGTTCGTAGTAAGCACGCGCCAGCGGATCAGAAGCTTGTTCGAAGTTCTTGCGAAGTTGCGGTAAATCGTTCGAATCGCCCAGGATGGCCAAGACCCAGGCCGCGATCTTGGCAACTTCGGGATCATCGCTGGGCAGCATCTCGCGCAGATATGCCATGGCGTGCGGGCTGCCCGAGCGCCCCAACGCCGCCGCCGCCATCAGACGCAAACGCACATTGTCCGACTGGGTGAACGCGCGGCGCAGTGCCACACCATCGCCGATCTCTTCGACCTTATACAGACTTTCAGCCGCGTGGACGTGACCGTGCGGGTCGGCTTTGGTCAGGATCTCCAACATCACGCGGACCTGAGACCGATCTCCCGCCCGGGCCAATTCACGAGCCAGTCCACACCGCCGCTGATCGTCCGCTTCCAGAGGTAGCTTCGGGCTCAGATACTCCCGGACCTCGTCGCCATATCCAGCGATAGTCAGTCCTTCGGCCGCATGCATGGCGGGCCAGAACTCGTCGCTCCGCAACCCCGCTCGCAACACCCGCAGGCAGTGGGCTCGCGTGGCGCCCGACAACTCCAACTTCTCCTCGGATTGAACGCACTGTGCCGCAGCGATACTCGGCCAGGCATACAAACAACACAATATCTGCACGATCGAGCAGAGCACGATCCAGCGAGTAAAAGAGCGACGGCTGGGTGAATCGAATCGCATGGCGCAAGCTCCCTAGAAATCGTGGGCAAAGTCGTTGGTTGCGGTTCCCGTGGACGCACCGGAAACTACTATAACCAACTTTGAGCACGATGCACGCGATTCCGGGAGGCAGCCAGCGACGAGCGAGAGTGCGACTCAGTCACGATCGGCTAACGTGTGATGGTGTCCGCTGGCTGTGCGGCCTGGAGAGCAGCCGCTGCATCAGCTTCGGCAGTCAGCTCCTCATCCGACGCCTGCCACTTGTGCATCAGGTCGGGCACATCCTCGAAGTTCAGAAAAACCGGAGGCTTGCGAGGATTCAAAGCCGTCGCCATGCCAGCGACTCGCCAGCCCTCGGGCTCCCTCCGCAAGACCCACACGATGTCATAAACAACGGGATCGTCGGTCGATTCATGCTCGCGCCATTGACTATCGACATGAGCTCCACCTTGTACGTGGCGAACTTCGCCAACCTGATAACGAGCCGATGGTGATCCAGGCGGTTGCACAACCAAATCGTGTTTTTTCGTTTCCACACGAGCGACTTGTGTCAGCAGCGCTTCCGTGACATGATCGTCGCCCTCGCGCATCGCATCGAGAAACGCGGTCACCACGGCGTCGGGAGTACTGTTTTGGTCAACGGGTAAGCCGCGATTGCCTGCTTCCGCGTGAGCGACCTGAACCGGGGTGCCACTCGTCGTCGCCTGAGGTGTCGTTTCCACCGCCGACTTACCGCATCCCGCAGCCACAACGAAGAGGAACAGACTGAGATGGCGGAGCTGTTTGTGCATGTTCGTGGCTTCCGTGTCGACAGGAACATCATGATTCGATCGGCTACCCGCAGCCGCGCGGGGGAGTGTTGCAAGTTGCGGGAAGTCGGTCAAGGCGAACTCGCATCGCCCATCCCGTGGCTGCTAGCGGCTGACGGATCGGCACGACACGGCCTCGATCCGCTTTGCCCTTGCTTTGCGGCTCGAAGGGAGCGAAATTACGAACCATCGGAAAACATGCACCTATTGCCCGCCACTCCCAGGATTCAGACCATATCATGAGAATCGCCTATTTTGACTGTACGAGCGGCATTAGCGGCGATATGACGCTGGGGGCGTTGGTCGATGCCGGTGTCGATCTCTCGGCGATCCAAGCGGGCATTGACTCGCTAGGATTGCCCACCTGTCGGCTGGTTAGCGAGGAAGTCAAGCGACATGGCTTTCGAGCCACGAAGGTGAACGTCGAGCACGAGCCGGAACATGCTCATCGACACCTGCATCACATTACCGACATGATCGATGCCAGCACGCTCACGGGCTCGCAAAAGGAGTTGGCCAAACGCATCTTCACACGGCTTGGCGAGGCTGAGGCCAAGGTGCATGGCACCACCATTCGCAAGGTTCACTTCCATGAAGTCGGGGCGGTCGATTCCATAGCGGACATCGTGGGCTGTGCGATTGGTCTGGAGCTGTTGGGTGTCGATCGGATTAGTTGCTCGCCCATTCCGACGGGCAGTGGACACATCGTCATCGCGCACGGTCGCGTGGCGGTTCCGGCTCCCGCGACGGCCGAATTGCTGAAGGGGATTCCGCTCGAAACGTCAGCAATTGACTGCGAGCTGACCACTCCGACCGGAGCCGCGATCGTCGCCACCGTGGTCGACGATTTCGGGCCCCTGCCCACGATGAAGATCACGTCGATTGGCTACGGTGCCGGCACCAAGGAGTTAACCGAACAAGCCAATGTACTGCGACTGTTGGTCGGTGACACGCGTGCGGACCAGCTCAACGATCAGATCTGGGTGTTGGAGACGAATCTGGACGACATCAGCGGTGAGATCGTGGGTCATTGCACCAACTTGCTGGCCGAGGCCGGGGCGTTAGATGTTTACACCACGGCGATTCAGATGAAGAAGAATCGGCCCGGCATGAAGCTGAGCGTGCTGTGCGAAGGCGAGTTGATCAAGAAACTCGAAAAGATCATCTTCCGCGAGACGGCTACGCTGGGAATTCGTCGCTGGCCGGTCAGCCGCCACAAACTCGACCGTCGTCCCCACTCGGTCGAGACTCCGTTCGGCACCGTGTTGGGCAAGCTCGCCATCTTGGCCGACGGCGGCACCAGTTTCTCGCCCGAGTACGAATCGTGTCGCCAGATCGCCGAGGCACAACAGGTGCCGCTCAAGGATGTGTACGGGGCGGCTCGACAGGCTTTTGGTTCGTGAGGTAAACGGCCCGATGTATCTACTTGCCAGTAACGCCTCGTGGGGCATGTTCGGTGCCGGAGTCATGTTGCTCATCTTCTTGCTGCTGCGCCGGTCGCGACGCTATCTGGGCAAGACCAGTCGCCCCACCACAACTCGCGGCCAGCAGCGCGCTCAGCAGGGCAGGTCCGATAACCTGCTCGACGCACCTCCCGATCTTTTGCGTTGGCAGGTCGCCATGCACGAAACGGCACGCGACCTCAAAGCCGAATTGGACAGCAAGATGGTCGCCCTCCAAGTGCTCATCCAACTGGCCCGTACCGAGACAGCGAAGCTAGAAGAGACCTTGGATCGAGCCCACCGACTTGGCATTTCCGACGTCCCCGATTCGTTGGAGTTCATCGAGCAACTCGCACGCGGTGACGTTAGCGAACCTCCCTCACCGACGACCTCCTTCTGTCCCCAGGATTTGTTGGAGCGACAGCGTAGCGAAGTTTACGGCCTGGCGGATCAAGGCGTGTCATCGCTCGCGATCGCGCATGCGGTCGGAGCCCCCATCGCCGACGTGGAACTCCTATTGAGCTTGCGCACCACGCCGGATCTCAAGTAACGCTGTCTGCACTTGCCCAACCAACTCGTTACAATGCGAAGCTTTCCCGATCCCCTGCCCACTCCTGAGGAATCCGCGATGAAGATCTCTACTACCAATGAGTCCGCTCCGTCGGTTGACGCCGATGCCGTGGTCGTGGGGGTCTACCAGGACGGCAACTTGTCCGCGTCCGCTGCCGCCATCGATCAGGCGACCGATGGCGCGCTCGCGCGTCTGATCGCCGCGGGGGAGATCGCAGGCAAGGCCGGTGAACTAACTCGGTTGCTCGCACCGTCGGGCGTTCGCGCCACGCAAGTCGTTGCGGTGGGACTCGGCGCGCAAGACAAACTCGATTGCCGCGGGGCCTTTCGAGCCGCCTCCAGCGCAACCAAACTGCTCGGCGCGAAGGCGAAGAAGCGTGTCGCCTTTTATTTGTCCGAGGATTGGTCGGCTGAGTTAACGGAAGCCGCCGTCTGCGGAGCGCTAGTCGGATGTCAAGGACAAGACTTGTATCGAGCGAACAAGAAGCTGCTCCCGTTTGAGGAATTGGCGTGGGCCGGCGCGGACGACGCCATACTTCAGACCGGTCAGATCCTGGGCGACGCCATGAATCTCACGCGTCGTTTGGTGAACGAGCCTCCCAGTGCGATCTATCCCGAGTCGTTTGCGATAGTCGCCGCTGACGTTTCGAAAGCTTGTGGC
>JBGTHH010000512.1:0-2132 GCA_041746275.1 Pirellulaceae bacterium
TGCGAGCGGCTCGGGGCGCGTCCTCGGAGCACGCGACCATGGAAAAATTGAATCGCACGAAGTCCGCCTCCAACTGCTCGTCACTTGCCGATGCAGTACAGATGATCGAATGTCCGGAGCAAGATCTGTCCGTCGACAAACACAGGCGTCGCGACGGTGAATTCGTCCAGCGAGTTGCTCGCAAGCAACTGGCGTTTCTCGCCGGGCTGGAGCACGAACGTCGCTCCATCCTCACGCGTTAAGTACAGCTTGCCGTCGGCTAGGATCGGTGACGAGCTGAACTTGTTGCGGTTACGCTCGACTTCGTATCGCCACAGTTCGCTACCGGTTTCAATGTCCAGACAAGCGATCTCGCCGCCGTCGGTGCTGACGTAGACTTTGCCGTCGCTCGCAATGGGCGTGGGGACGTCGGCACCCAACCCTTCCTTGGTCCACAACACGTGCGACTTCGTCACATCGCCGCTGCCACCCAGACGGATCGCTGTGATCGTCTTGCCGCGCGCGTAGGGGGCGATCACGATGTCTTGGGACATGACCGGGGAACTGATCGAGCGGAAGTAACCATCTTGTCCCGGATTGAGGCTACCGACACGCCACAACTCGCGCCCCTGACGCGCGTCGTGGGCCGTAACGTAGTCGGCTCCCAACACGATGATCGTCTCAGTGCCGGAAGCATCCGTCCACACAACCGGTGTGGAGTAGCTCTGTGCGGCTTCCACCGGCGCTGGTAAATTCCGCTCTTGTTTCCACACCTGCTTGCCGGTCGCCTTGTCCAGCGCGATGACATACGATGGCCCAGTGATCATCACGGCCACGACGACATGCTCGTTGGTCAGTACGGGCGACGTGCCGAGATCCCACCACAGCGACTCGGGGTCGTAAGCCAGCACGGTTTGCCAAATGATCTGGCCTGCAAAATCCAGACACGCCAAGTCGCCGCTTTTGAAATACACAAACACGTGTTGACCATCCGTGACGGCCGAGGGATTGCTGCCGCTGCCCTTTTTGTGTTTGCCGGGCAGTTCCTTGCCGATCGCCGTTTGCCACAGCTTATTACCGGCGCGATCGAAACCGAAGGCCATATTCTGTTCGTCGACGCCGCAAGTCAGAAAGATATGTTCGCCCCAAACCACCGGCGTCGAAGCTCCGCGACCCGGCAGGGCGACCTTCCAGGCGATGTTCTCGGTCGAGCTCCATTTCGTCGGGTATCCCGTGCCAATCGCGACGCCGTTCTGTGACGGGCCACGCCATTGCGCCCAGTTTGCCGCCAATGCCACGGGAGTGAGGCCGAGCAAAACCAAGCCTAGTGATACGAAACGAATCATTGAAATCTCCTGGGAGCTAGAGTTCAAACGCCGGAATGTAGGAAGCATGTCGCGGTTGGCATTCTAACCGGAATGAGGAAAAAACTCATCCGCCCCGTGAAAGACTTGCATCGAGGAAAGCTAGTGACGATAGTGGGTGCCATCTCGACATCGCGCGGCGATCAACTTGCTTGAATGATAACGGAGAGCACACCATGACACGGGAATTGAATCGCGACCAAGCTCGGCCCACTTCCAGTCTGCTTCCTTGTCTGGATCGACGAGCCTTCTTGTCCGTCGCCGCCACCGCCGCGGCAACGGCCTCCACGGTGTGGGGCCGAGACTACGGACCGAACGCACCACCGGTGCGGTATCCCGAGCCAGACGTCGTGGCGCTCGACCCGCGTTTTGCCAAGTACAAACTGGGCAACAGTCCCATTCAGCGTTTGTATCACAGCCCTAACATGCTGTGGGCCGAAGGGCCGGCCTGGAGCGGTGTGGGACGTTATCTCCTGTGGAGCGACATTCCGAACAATGTGCAAATGCGGTGGTTGGAAGAGGATGGGCACGTCAGCGTGTTTCGCCAACCGTCTGGCAATAGCAATGGCAACACATTCGACTTCCAAGGCCGCCAGATTTCGTGCGAGCATGGCACGCGTCGCGTGGTGCGTTACGAACTCAACGGGTCCGTCACGGTGCTGGCGGAAACGTATGGCGGCAAGTCGCTTAATGCCCCCAACGATGTGGTCGTGCATCCCAATGGCGACATCTGGTTTACCGATCCCGGTTACGGTGGCCTGATGAACTACGAAGGGCGTCGCGCCGACA
>JBGTHH010000513.1:0-4624 GCA_041746275.1 Pirellulaceae bacterium
CGCCGCGAACCAGACCTGCAGTAAGGGACCGGTCGCCGATAACAGGAAGTATGGCAACCCGACATGCACCAGCAGAATCGCGAGGATTCGAAGCGTCGGGTCCTCGGCACCGCTCGGTTTCCAACTCGTATCGGGCGCGAGTGGCAGAACGCACAAAGACGCGGCGATGAGCGAGAAGTGTAGTACTCCTTGCCAGCGCGGCGCGAGCAGTCGCGTCGTCAGGTGAGCGTAGGCATAGCCCGCGAACAGCACCAACTGGAAGAACAACATGCAGGTGGTCCAGACCGCCGGACTGCCACCAAACCACGGCAGAATCGTCTTGCTGATGACGGGTTGGACTTGAAATACGAGAAACGCGCTCAGCAGAATCGTGGCGGCAAACCACCACCCCGACTGGACTCGTAAGGATTTCGACATAGTGACTCAGTCTTAGTGGCGAGGCGGGAAATCAACTTGGTGAACAACCTCGAAAGCCTAGCACACGACTCATTCGCGTCCGACGTTGGCTTAGGTCGCACATTCCTTACAACCGCGAACACCGGGGGACCAATCCCCGCTCGCTCTTCCTTGATCGCAACCTATGCTTGGTAATCAGGGCTGATGCTCGCGTGGGGATTATCGCCGTAACCCCGTGCTCAAAAGCTGACTGATCATGGGGCCTTGCTAAGGACGCTGCGGATGAAGACGGCTCAACAGAAGTTTCGTGAAATCCTCGACCTTTGCGTTGAATTGCAAGCGTCCGACATCCATTTGACGAGCGGTGTCCCGCCTTACATGCGGCTGCGCAACGAAATCCAAGCCGTTTCTGAAGAACCGCTTAGCCCATTCCTGGTCGAGCAAATCGCGATGTCGTTGCTGACCGACACCCAGCGACAGGTGTTTAACGAACAACACTCCATCGACTTCGCCTTCTTTTCGGAACAAGGCACCCGTTTTCGCGTCAACGTCTTTCGGCAACGGGGAACCGTCGCGCTGTGTATTCGTCGCCTGGACGAAGAGTTCCGCACGTTTGACGAGTTAACATTGCCGCCGCAGTTGTCGACGCTGGCGGGTTATGCCCACGGACTGGTGTTGGTAACGGGTCCCACCGGAAGCGGAAAATCCACCACGTTGGCGACGATCATCAATCAAATCAACGAAACCCGCGCGGCGCATATCATTACGATAGAAGACCCCATCGAGTATGTGCATGGCAACAAACGGAGTCTCGTGCGTCAGCGCGAACTTCACTGCGACGTGCTCAGCTTCGCCGACGCGGTGCGGTCCAGCTTACGGGAAGATCCCGATGTGATCCTGGTCGGCGAGATGCGGGATCGCGAAACGATGCGCGCGGCGATCATGGCCGCCGAGACCGGGCACTTGGTCTTTTCGACGCTACACACCGGGGATGTCGTGGGCTCGATCAGCCGGATGATCAGCGTCTTTCCCGCCGAGGAGCAAGATGCCGTGCGCAATCAATTGTCACGCGTCTTGCGCGCGGTCGTATCGCAACGTCTGGTGCATCGAGCGAGTGGGCGAGGGCGCGTGCCAGCGGTCGAGATCATGTTTGTGACATCCGCGATTCAGAACTTGATCCGAATCGGAGATCTTCAACAGATCTACTCCACGATGCAAACCGGCAACGCGGATGGCATGTTGCTGCTCGAACAGTCCCTGGCCAATCTTCAGGCCTACGGACTCATTGGACGTGACGAGGCGCTTCAATTGGTACGCGATCAGAACATCTTCGAGACGCGGCTGCGCATTGTCCAGCAAACCCGCGGACAAAGGCTTCAGCCCGCGTAGGAACTGTCTCGAAATGAGTTCGGCATATCGAAAGTAGCGGTTGCGCGCAAGCCCACCGGCTTTGCGAGAACGGACGGCTTGCGCCGTTCCGCTAAATCGGGAATCAATTTCCGGACTATTACGTAGCTCCGAGTTTCTTGACAACGACGAACATGTGGCGCTCGCAGACTTTCACCTCCTTGGGCGTGTCGGCGACGATATGGCCTTAATTTCGAGATATCTTCACTTGGCTGACCATGCGAATGAGGTTGGTCGTGATCGATGTGGATTCCGCCGACTTGACTCGCAATTCCACCAAGTACGCCAGCAGATCGTGACACTCGGCATCCGGCAAGATTGTTCCAAAGTTGTCGGGCAAGATGGAGGTCCGTGACTTCTGCTCTTCCTCGAACTCGTCGACGAGAACTGGACCAAGCACGCGGCCCAAGCTCGGGAATAGCCAGCTTTCCGCGTAGCTTATCGCGAACGCTCTTGATTTCAACAAACCGGGTAACAGTCCAGGATGGCTGTCCCCCAGCACGTCGGTGACCACGGATGGCGGCACGCCGCTCGCGTACACGCCGGGCGCGAACAACCGCACACAATCCGACGGCGCGTTCGATTACCAGTACGATGCCGAGGGCAACCGCATCAACCGTTCGCCGGTCGCCACGGGCGAGACGACCGAATACGAGTGGGACCACCGCAATCGCTTAACCAAAATCATCGACAAGGATGCCACGGGTGCGGTGATCAAGACCGTCGAGTACATCTACGATCCGCTCAATCGCCGCATCGCCAAGTCGATCGATGCGGATGGAGCTGGCTCGGAGAGTGCGGAAGCGACGTTCTTCATTAACGATGGAGATCGTGCGGCGCGTGAGGGAGCGGGCGACCATGTCGTGTTGCAGCTCGACGGCAGCGGCAACATCACCAATCGCTACCTGCAAGGAGCTGCGATCGACCAAGTGTTGGCGGACGAAGACGCGACGAGTGAAGTGTTGTGGCCGCTGGCGGACAACCTCGGCTCGATCCGCGACTTGGCCACGCATGATTCGTCCACGGGCGACACGGTTGTGGCCTACCACATCAGGTACGGAGCGTTCGGCCAAATCGATTCGATCCGCGACGCTTCCGACTCTCCCGTGTCGGCACTCGACGCTCCGCTCCGCTTCGGCTTCACCGGCCGCGAGTGGGACGCCGAGTCCGGCCTCTACTACTACCGCGCCCGCATCTACGACGCCGCCTTGGGACAATTCCTCAGCGAAGACCCCATCGGCTTCGACGCGGGTGATTCCAACCTACGCAGGTACGTCGGGAATAAGTCGACGTTCGCGACTGATCCAAGTGGGTTGGCAGAGACATTGAGTGAGTGGCTTTGGGGATGGATCTCACCCATTAGTCCTGCAGACGCTGTTGAAACCGTATATGCCTATGACAATGCGCCCGACTCTGGGCGGCTTAATCGCCAGGAACAAACTCGCGAAACATCCGGGGTCAGTTTAGAGTCGTACCTTGATGGGCGACTGAAGAATCAGAGCGGAATTGGTGGCAATCACGTTCATAGTGGCTTGGGCGATGTTAAAACGGTCGCAAAGAATAGCTATCAGGTGAACGCCGGGTTGCTGGCTTCTGCAGCAGGTGTGAGCCGCGTCGGTAGCGTATCGTTGCAATCCGGGCAGAGGATTCTCGCGAAGATTGATGATGCAGAGTTACCTTCGTTAACATACGGTAACGAATTGGTAGCGACCGCAAAACCGAGTCAGAGAGTTCCCGCAATCGCCCATACTTACGTCAACCTCGGCAATCATGTTCCGAAAGGAACTTGGCCCAACAAACATCCATACATTCCAGGAAAAGAAGTTCTTCCTGGGAACCATGTTGATCTTTTCAATCAGAGTGTAATTGTGAAAGTGAATACATCGCGAGGGGCCAAGCTTGTTCGATGGACTAAAGTTGGGTCTGGCAAGAGTGCCGTGTACCACCGATTTGAGCCACATTCTGCGGGAGAGTATCATTGGACTGGTTCGACTCATGGCAAAGACAGCAAGGGGCATCGTGTTGGCATCGACATCGGGAATGTTCCGGAATCAATTCGAGGCTAGAGGAATGTTCGTGATCCAGACTCCAACTGTCGAACTGAAATTCAACTTGGCTTCTAGGCGTCCACCATCAGGTGTGTTTTTATGGAAGTTGCAAGGCGTGGAGCCGTTTTCGAAGACTACACCACACTTTCTATATCCACTGACGTTTCTGTTCCCAGAGATGGTCAAGTTATTTGAAGATCAGTCGGAGTCGATGATCGAATTAAGTAATCCGACAGAAGATATTCCGATGGCGGCCACCGGGTTGAACAAACTTTCGTCGCAAGAAGTACTAGATGGTTATGACTTTCATGTTCTTCATGCAGCGACTGGTCCCGTGGTCGCGTGGCGGTCATCTGATGCACAGAGTCCGCTCGAGTGGCGGTTCGCGAGGCTCGATCGCGATGACATGGACGAAGTGGCTGATATGCTCTGTAACTTATACGCTGAAGTTGTGGGCGACTGACGTAGGTCATGCTCCGCATGACATCATGCGTGACACGTCCAAGCCGTGTAGGCTGGGTCGCGACCCAGCGGCTTTTTGAACTATCGGAATTTGAAGACCTCGCTTCGACTTGTGGTTCGGGGGTTTCATGGGGCGAGCGGTGTTTGAATGCTGGGTCTCGACCCAGCCTACGTTCTATTTGCACACACGTCCAAGAAGTAATAGGGTTAGACGACCGCGATGGTGAGTAGGGACGCTGAGGCAGGGGCGGTGAAATCAGGGGACGAATGAGGCGGGCCGCTATGCGTGTTAAACGACTTGAGGCGGCGAG
>JBGTHH010000514.1:0-3422 GCA_041746275.1 Pirellulaceae bacterium
CACCAGAGAGTCTCTCGCGGACGTACTGCTGTGATACCTTAATCGGCGGGGGATTTACTATTACATTCGCTAAGAAGTGGGGACCGGTTGTTGCGGCTTGCCACATTTGGCGAAATGCTATCAGAATTCACATTGAGATTCCCCGATATATCCTTGCAGGTGGTTCCCCAAGGATCGATTGGCGGCAGTAGTTGTCGGTGACTTGCTGACGACTAGGTTCAATACATTGGGGAACCGCCTTTTTTCGTTTCTGCCACCTGACGATGTCGCGACAAGTTGCAAATCGTTGTGACGGATCGACTCAGGCGCTGCGCTGAAGTGCTCAACTTCCTCCCTCGTGATCGCGGTTGTCATGTTGCTACCGGGGTGGCACGTAGCGAGATCAGCAACCACAATGGCTTCCATCGACCATGTCCAGCGATGGCCAAGTTGCTTCTTAAAGCGGCCCGGGACGGTCCAAGGGAGCAGAAATCGATGTCGACGGAGCAGACTGTATTTGTCATTGATGATGATGCCGAAGCCTTGGCGTCGGTGTGTGCCTTGGTGCATTCGATGGGGGCGACCGCGCGGCCCTTCGCCTCGGCCGAGGAATTCATCGGATTCTATTCGGACGACATGCCCGGTTGTCTGGTGACCGACGTGCGCATGACGGGTATGAGTGGCGTGGAACTCCAGCACTTGTTGCGAAAGCGTGGCATCCGCCTGCCCGTGATCTTGCTGACCGCCTACGCCGGAACGCAACTGACCGTCCGCGCGATGCAAGATGGTGCCGTCACGCTGCTCGACAAACCGTACGACCACGACGCCTTGTGGGAAGCCATCGTCGAGGGACTGAAACGCGACGCCGAGCTGCGAGTTCTATCAACTAGGCAGCGTGAAATGGCGCGGAACTTCGCCCGTTTGTCACCCGCCGAACGCGAGGTCCTCGACTATGTCGTCCAGGGACTGCCGAACAAGGTCATCGCGAGTCGACTGGATGTGAGCATCCGCACGGTCGAGAATCGTCGCCGTGAAGTCTTTACCAAGATGCAAGCCGAATCGGTGGCCGACTTGGTACGCATGGTCGTCGAGTTCAATAGTCGCTCGGAGATGAACGACTCGGACCCACGCTAGTGCGCAGCCTGAAGGCTGTATTCCAACGCTTAGCCTGGACAACGCACTAATCGCCTTCCACAAGCGGTTGGGCCAGCATGTTGTCGACGATTTGGTTGCCCTGGCCTCGAGTAATTTTGAGTGACACCGACGTGGCACCTTCCCGATCGTCGCGGATCAGACAATCCGAGACGCGACTGTGGCTCACGTCCGTCAGCAGCAAGCCGACCTGATCGCAGTCCAGAATGGTGCAATTCGTGATATTGAAACGCTCACCCCGATCAATCCATACGCCGGCCTGGTTGCGCCAAACGTTTGTCACATGCAGGCCGGTCAGCGTACAGTCGACGCAATTGCGAAACACCACCCCGTTTTTGGCATCCTGTGTGTTGCCGTAGTTATAGCGCGGATTGCGGTCCAAATTGTTTGGACCCACCACGATATTGGAACAATCCTCAACCAGCAGGTCGTGGGTGTAGCCCTGCCAGAACGTGTTCCCGACGATGGCGACACCTCGGCAGTCTCGTAGATGCACGTTGACCTGCACATCGCTTAAGACATTCCCGGTGATCGTGACATTCCCTTCACGCACCAATTCTTGGTCACGGCTCGGGTCGCTCCGTCCGATGATGCGAATGTTGGCCGAATCGGGAGAGGGATTGTTGTGCTGGATCGTACAACCCGTGATGGCCACTTCGGCCGTTCCCGACGTGCTGTTGCGACAATCGATCAACACGTTCGCCGTGGCCGGTGCCGTCGGGCTCATATTGCTTTCGATGTCGCAACCGCTGATATGAATGTTGCGCACGTTACCGGCCAGCGACACCACGCCGCCTTGCGCGTTGTAGCTAATGTGGCAATTGGTGATATTCGACTGGTGCAGATTGACGTTGTCATAGAACACCCCCACGCCACGATTCTCGTAGATATGGCAATCGGCGATGATCACGTTGCGATTGTTTTCCAGCAGATGAATGCCATGCAGGACGTGGCGAATGTGCGTCCGCGTCACCGTCAATTGCATCGTCCCCACCGCGGCGATTCCGCAGGCCTCGGGGTGCGCGCCCACGATGGCTAGGCTATCGACCAACGGCATCCGTTGACGATCCCAGACCGCATCGGTGTAGCCAGCCGGGTCGGCCGACTTGAAGTGGGTCCCGACAAACTTGAACGCCGGTCCCGCGCCCGCCATCACGATCCGCGACACGCCGCCGCCGTGCAGCGCGGTATAACCCACGCGATCCAGATCAATCACAATCGTTTGCGTGATGCGATAGACCCCTTTGGGAAACTGGATCTCACCCAAACCGGAATCGATCGCGCGTTGCAGCGCGGCGGTATCGTCCGCCACCCCGTCACCAACGACTCCAAAGTCCAATAATTGCTCGCGCGGCGAACTTGGTGAGGCCGGCCGCCCTTGTTGCAACAGCGCGCCGCGCAATGTGATGAACGCGGCGGGAATCAATAGAACGGAAAAACACGCGAGCACAAGGCGAAGTTTCATCGAACAAACCTGTGAGGTAGAGGATGGCAAAGTGTCGTCATCGTGAAGTGTGCGGAGTTCATTCCACAGGTACTGCGTTCCATTGCTCGATCGTGCGCTGGGCCAGTTGCCGCATGTCTTCATCGGGGCTGTCGAGCAGCTTGCGGATCGCGGGAAGCGCCCCGTTCGCCTCGGGACCGATTCCGACCAGCGACAGCATGGCGAAGTACTGGGTTTCACTTTTGGTCGATTCCAGCAATCTCGCCAACTCCGCAGTCGCTGGCTTGCCTCGTGGCCCCAGTCGCTGAAACGCCAACGCGGCTTCCCACGGAGTATCGGGACTTTGCAGTTCAGCCAGTAGGACGTCGAGGTTATCGGCTGACTCGCCCGTGATTTGCCACACGGCGGCAGCGGCCTCCGCGCGGACAGAAAGCTCGGGAGTTGCCCGAAGCGTTCGCAAATCAGCGAGGCTGGTGGCGGCCACCTTACCGAGTCTTCCCAGGGCAATGACCCCCGCCCGACGCACCACGTAGACACGATCTTTGAGCATGCTCATTAACGGTGGCACCGCGCGTTCACCTGCCGATGGCCCGATCTGGCCGATCGCATCCGCCGCATTCGATCGCACGGAAGCGACACCGTTCTCGGTTAGCTCCAACAGTTTGGGGATGGCCTCCAGTGCTTCCGGCGCGCCGATGGCTCCGATCGTGCGGCACGCCCAGTACTGGGTGTGGAAGTCGTCACTGGACAGCATCGACCTGAGTGTGGGCAACGCCGCCACAGCCTGTTTGGCCCCAATGCCTTGGATGCCATACATAGCGGCGATGCGGGTTTCCGGATCGTTCTG
>JBGTHH010000515.1:0-2085 GCA_041746275.1 Pirellulaceae bacterium
GCCTCGGAAACGCAAGCCTCGAACGTGTTGCGGCGACAGTATGGCGAAATTTGTGATTCACGCGAGAGGCTCGTCGAAATGCGTGACCGACATCTTCCCCATGATTTGCACGCCGCGCCGCCTCATCGCGAGGAAACAACACTGCGATGGCAAACTCCACACCAAACGGAATACCTACCATGAATATCCGGATACGAGCCGCCTTGCTGGGAACGCTGTCGCTGATCGTCGGGACGCTGTTCGCCGAGGAGCCTACCGCGACTCCAACCATTCCGCCAAAGATCGAGCGTGTCGTAGGGGCCGACTCGCTTATCGGAAGCGAACTGAAGTCGGAAACTCATCACCTGGGTGTCGTCAGCGATTACGTCATCGACCTAGCGACCGGCCACATCGCGTTGATTCTGGTGGTCAACAACGATACTCCCGTTGATATCCCGGAGCGAATGGCATTGGCCCCGTCCAATCTGTCTTTCGATGGCACATACTGGCGACTTGCTGACAATGTGAGCGACGAACAACTGGCTACCGCCAAGCGCATCTCGCACGAGGCGGCTGACAGGATCAGCCATCGCAAAGCAATTCGCGAGCTTTATCTGGCGCTCGGATGTGAGCTGTACTGGAATACGGCGGCGGAGCGGCAAGAGCCCCTGGGAGATGAGTTGTCGCTATGGAGTGAACTCCGCCAAACCAAACTCGTCGATAGCGATGGCACCGTGGCAGGTGGCCTGGAGGATCTCGGCATTGCGCCCAACACCGGTCAGATCGCCTATGCCGCCATCGATGTGGGACAGAGTGCTACTGCGGGAAATGTCCTGTATGCGATCCCCCTCTCCGCATTGGTCGTCCCCAACCTGAAAAAACCGTGGCAGATCGAGCTTGCGCTAGGTGAACTGCAAAGCATGGAAACGTTCCCACGCGACAAATGGCCCACGGAAGTCTCGCGCGGCTGGGTCGAGTACGTTCATGTCCGTTATGGGAACTCAGCCCTCAGCGGCGTCCAATCCAAGGTCAAGGCCGAATCGCCACGCGAAGAGTAGTCAGCGGTCTCCGACTTAGCTCAAATTCGCCTCAGCTTCGGATGAGCGAGAATGTCGCGCAATTGGTCGAGCGATGGCGGCTTGACGAGATGCACATCGAACCCCGCTTGCCTCGATCGGCGGCGATCTTCGTCTTGCCCATAGCCGGTTAACGCGACCAGCAGCACATCGTCAAACTGGGAATCATCCCGGATGCTCCGCCCCACCTCGTAGCCATCCATCCCCGGCAAGCCGATGTCGAGCAGAACAAGTTCGGGGTGATTCTCCTTGATGGTTGTCAATGCCGAGGGGCCGTCGTGCGCGGTCACGACCTCGTGGTCACCCAGCCTCGCCAGTAACTTCGAGAGCAACCAAGCGGCGCTTACATTGTCATCGACAACCGCGATACGGCGAGCCCGTGCTGCGGGCGGCTGCGCCGCGGGCGATTCGGATTGCAATGGAGCTTCCGTCACTGGCAGCCGCACGACAAAGGTGCTACCTTGCCCCGGCCCATCGCTGGATGCCGTAACCGTTCCACCATGCATAAGGACAAGCCGCTGTACGAGCGTCAAGCCGATCCCTAATCCGCCCAGCGCCCGGTCTAGCGAACGAGACGACTGGGTGAAGAGTTCAAAAACTTTCGGCAGCAGTTCCTCTTCAATTCCAATCCCTGTGTCCGAAACGCTGATGACTGCCTGAGCATCTTGCACACTCACGGCGAGTTGGATTCGTCCTCCGGCGTCCATATACTTAGATGCGTTGTGCAGCAGATTCTCGATCACTTGGACAAGGCGGACAGGATCGGCATTCAGCCAGACAGTTTGCTCTGGCAGGGAGAGGACAAGCTCTTGTTGGTGCCCTTCGATCCGAGGTCGAACCGCTTCCACGGAACGTTTGACGAGAACGGCGAGATCGACCGGTTCGCGGCGCAGATCGACCTTGCCCTGCATGATGCGGGATACATCCAACAGGTCATCCACTAGGCGAACCATATGCTCGACTTGTTCTCGCATCAGTGCGATGGTTTCTTCGTCTCGGCCCGCATCCATCGCCAGGATATCCAGACCGC
>JBGTHH010000516.1:0-2747 GCA_041746275.1 Pirellulaceae bacterium
GAAGGCTTGTTAAACGGTCTCACGGACAACGATCTGGCCGATCTATATGTCTTTCTGCGTTCGCTAAGGTGAAGGAGAATGAATTGAGCGATCACGAAGCGGTACCGAGTGAATCCGAGTTGGTAATGAGTGAACCTGTGGTTCGACCATCCAAGCCCTTAGTGCCGCCGACTCGAGTGTGGATCGTGGCGGGGGTCGCGGTTCTGCTGATTATCTGCGTCCGTCTCAGTGAGTTCAGCGTAGACCACGCCCTGGTAAACATTCTGACGCTGGTCTTGAGCTTCGTGGCGTTTTGTTCGTTTGCATTCTGGTTTCTGTTCGGCAGCGGCTACCATCGCGCCGTACGTTTTGTGAGTCTGCTCGCGCTTGTAAGCTGCATCGTACTGTTCTTTCGACTGTATGAGGTGGAGCATGTGTCCGGCGAGCTCATCCCCGTTTTTCGCTTGCGATCGAGCCCACCGCGCGATGCCCTGCTGACCAAATCGATTGACAGCGATGCCGCAGCCACGATCGATTTGAGCACGACCACCGAGCGAGACTTTCCGGAGTTCCTCGGCCCGCGACGCGACGGCATACTCGCCGAGCCGAAGTTGATTACCGACTGGGAACAACACCCGCCGCGCCAGATCTGGCGACAGCCGATCGGAGCGGGGTGGTCGGGGTTCGTGGCGGTGAACGGTTACGCCTTCACGCTGGAACAACGTGGCGACGAAGAACTGGTCACCTGCTACGAGATCGCCACCGGAAAACTTCTGTGGGTTCACGGAGAACTCGCTCGGCATAGCACGGTTCTGGGTGGCGTTGGACCGCGCAGCACGCCCACGATCCATGACGGCCTGGTTCACACCTTGGGTGCGACCGGCATCTTGTTGTGTTTAGACGGCAGCTCGGGCAAAGTGATTTGGCGAGACAACTTGCTCGAGCGTTACAAAGTCCCCTTTGACCAAGATGGCTTGGCGATCGCTTGGGGACGCAGTAATTCCCCGTTGATCGTGGATGACCTGTTGGTAGTGCCGGTGGGCGGGCCGCTGGCGGGACCGCATGTGTCGTTAGCGGCATTTCAGCGTCGCACCGGCGAACTGGTCTGGGAAGCCGGTGATCGTCAGGTGAGCTTTGCTTCGCCCGCCTTGGAGACCTTACTCGGCATACGGCAAATTGTCAGCGTCAACCAAGACAATGTCACGGGACACGAACCGGAGACGGGTCGGCAGCTTTGGCAGATCGCCTGGCCTGGCAACAGCAGCGGAAATGTGAATGCCTCCCAGGCACGGGTGTTGGGTGACAATCGCCTCCTGCTGTCCAAGGCTTATGGCGGTGGCGCGGCCGTGTGGGAGTTGTCGGCGGAGAGCGATGGGAGCGTGCGTACGACCGAAGTCTGGGCCAACCACGCGGTCCTCAAAACGAAGTTCACCAATGTGGTGACCCACGAGGGATTTGCCTACGCACTGTCGGACGGCATTCTGGAATGTGTCGATCTTCTCAATGGCGAGCGGAAATGGCGGCGCGGTCGCTATGGGCACGGTCAGATTCTATTGGTCGGCAATGTGTTGTTAGTCCAAGCTGAATCGGGCGAAATCGTGCTGGTCGAGGCGAACTCCACGAAACTTCAGGAACTAGGACGGCTGGATGCGATTACGGGAAAGACCTGGAACAACCCCTGCCTGTTTGGCGATCTGCTATTGGTTCGCAACGCCGAGGAAGCCGCCTGTTACCGGCTGCCCGTTGAAGAGTAGCAAGGCAGGCAGCACGTAGTATTTGGACCATCCTTCTGGTTTAATGCACTAGTGCTTTCGGTTGAAGTGGAGGGATGGCCCATGCGTTCGCGCTCACGTGTTCGGTTGGAACAGCTTGGTTCGCTGCGCGCGGCATTCGTTCTAGCAATCATCGTGCTCTGCCCATGCGGGCTCCCGGCCAACGAGCCGGCGGAGACGAGTCAGGCACGGATCGATTTCGTGCGCGACGTCGAACCGCTGTTGGCGGAAAAGTGTTATCGCTGCCACGGTGCGGAGAAACAGGAAGGCCAACTTCGACTCGATGCCAAGGCCGTGGTCTTCCGGGGAGGCGTATCGGGCTCATTGATCGAGCCGGGCAACTCGGCGGACAGCCTCCTCTATCAAGTCGTCGCCGGTCTTGGTGAGCTCGACCGGATGCCGCTCGAAGACGAGCCCTTGTCGGTCGAACAGATCAACGTGATTCGCCGCTGGATTGACGAAGGAGCTGTCTGGCCCGAGGGCGTGGGAGCCAACATTGCCCTCGGCGAGCATTGGGCCTACGTACCCGTGAGTCGGCCGAAACTGCCAGAGGTCCACAACGCGTCGTGGATCCAAACTCCCATCGATGCCTTTGTGCTGAAACGGCTGGAGCAAGAGCGACTCGCACCGGCTCCGCGCGCCGAGGACGCTCAGCTCTTGCGTCGCGTTTATTTGGACTTAATTGGCTTGCCTCCCGATCTGGAGGCGGTCGATGCCTACATCGCGAGCAACGCGCCGGATAAATATGCTCGCGTCGTCGAAGATCTACTCGCCTCGCCGCAATATGGCGCGCGCTGGGCGCGGCCTTGGTTGGACGCGGCGCGGTACGCCGACACCAACGGTTATCAAGCCGACCAATATCGAAGCGTGTGGCCTTATCGCGATTGGGTGATTCAAGCCATGAACGCCGACCTGCCCTTCGATCAATTCACGCGCGAGCAGTTGGCCGGTGACCTTCTGCCCGAGGCGACGATCGAGCAAAAGATCGCCACCGGC
>JBGTHH010000517.1:0-3349 GCA_041746275.1 Pirellulaceae bacterium
GCAGCCATCCTAGCCAGCGTGACATCACTTGTCAACGAGTTATTTCTAAAGATTTGGACTCGTCACGCCGTCGTTCCACCGAAAAGAGGCAGCCAGTGAGCGGCTCCAAGAAGCGATAAGCCCCCGTGAAGCCAGACTTTACAAGTCCTCGTCACGGGGGCCGGGAGTTGGCGCTCGCGAGGCGTGCAGCCGCCGAGCGAGGAATGTGCCCAGGAAGAATCGACGCAAACTGAAGTCCGGACGCGAATCAACCGGCACCTGCTCAAGTGATGCTAGCAGTTCCCTCTTGGAGTGCGAGTTGGCAGGGAGCCCTAAGCTGTCTTTAACTCAAGCGTCACGTCACGACCGGCGATTTCCAACCGCTCGAGATCTTCCGCATCGAGCTCTTCGCGAAGTACCAACATGTCGGCAGGAGCCTCGATCCCCAGCCGGACCCGATCTCCGGAGACCCGGACAATCGTCAGGACAATGGAATCACCCAATCGAATCCGCTCGCGTTCTTTTCTCGATAGTACCAGCATTACAAAACCTCCGTGTATGGATGCCCAGGGCCAATGTGGACCTGAGGTGGATTGGCTCGGCAGCCTTAGGCCGCCTGAGCGTTCAAATGGGGAGAAGCCACCAGATGCGTCCGATGCATGCGCTGGCCCGTCGAACCGTAAAACAAAATTGTGTTGGATTCCGTCTCCCAGATGGCGGTCAACTTGACCGACCTGGGTCCATGCAAACAAAAGTAAACTCCGCAAGGCTTGCCCGCACGCAGCAAGATTCGTTCGGTAATTTCAAAAACATTGACCTCAAGTTCGTTGTAATCGCAGATAGTTTGGTGTACATAACGACGTAAGTCGTCCAGGTTGTGAATCGGTAGTGTTGCTGCCGTCATCGTGGATGGAGTCTCCTTTACCTAAGATAATCCGACTCGCAGATGGTGCCGGACTACTGTGGGAGTGATCGTTGCGGGAGAGTGTCAGCAGGAGTTACTATCGGTAAAATAGGCTAACTAGCTTTGCTGCAAAGACAGCGAAATTTAACAAGACATTGCGGACGAGGTCGTCTCTGAGGACGTGAGGAGTTCCCAAAGTATTCCAGTTTTTCCGATGGCACTTTTGCCCTTTGGCCCGATGGCACTTTGCCCGTGGTCACAGTGTAGTGACTTGAGGAATTCACATAGCATTCCACGGTTCGAAGTCGTTAATACTTGTTACTTTCCCTTGGCTTTTAGGCCCAACTTGAGGAGGCGTTTCCGTGAAGTTCATGCCCATCCTGGCGATTGCAATTGCCAGTTCCGCCGTCAATGTCACCGCCGGTCCCGTCACACTGCACCGTGAGGGAACCCAAGTGGAAGTTCAGATCGATGGACAGCCGTTCGCGGTCTACAACTTTGGCAAGGATCTGCCTAAGCCGTTTTTCTCGCCGGTTCGTGGACCTGGAGGAACGATCCTTTCCCGTCCCCTCGAAAACCCCGAGGATCACAAGCATCACAAAGGGATTTGGGTGGCGATTGACGAAGTGAACGGGATTAAGTTTTGGGCGGAAGCGGGCAAGATCGAAAACGTCTCGGTAACTACCGCCGATTCATCGGAGAGCGGCCCCGCGAAGCTTACGGTGGTTAATCACTGGTTAGGTGATGACGGAAAGCCCGTACTGGTCGAGACCACCGAGATTCACATCTTCGCCAATCGCTTGCTGTCGTACGACATCGTCTTCACACCGAGCGCGGGACCTGTCACCTTCGGCGACACCAAGGAGGGACTGTTCGGCTTCCGGCTGATCAACCCGATGCGCGAAACCGAAACTGGCAAGGTTGAAAACGCCGAAGGGAAGCAGGGGACGGCCGAATGCTGGGGCATTCCCTCCGCCTGGGTTGATTACTACGGTACCATTGATGGCAAGACTTACGGTGTGACGATCATGGACCATCCGGGCAACTTCCGGCCCTCACGCTATCACGTCCGCAATTACGGTTTGTTCTCGGTCAGCCCGTTCGGCGAGAAGGCTTACACGCGAGGTGCGTCAGATACCGCGGATGTCGTGATAGCCCCTGGCGAATCGCTAAGACTGCGATATGGCTTGTATGTCCACGCGGGCGACACGCGAACGGGCCAAGTTGCGGAAACCTACAAACAGTTTCTGGACACCTGGCAGTGATCGCTCGAGGCTATTTAGCGGCCAAAGATTCAACTTCCATGTACTCGGCTAGGCTAACCTTGGTGAAACTCGTGAGGTAGCCCCCCGCTTCGTCGATCCTGCGTCGGTCGGTTCCGGAAATGGTTGTGCCGACCACATGCTGACTGCGTGCGATGTGTTTGGTGGCAAACACGCCACCGAGCACCACCGTGCGTTCGATGGTTTCCGGCATCAGCCCACGATCGGCGAGTTCGCGATTGAGTTCAAGTCGACCGAAGTGCGGTAGATTCGGGGGTCGCATGGCGTTGAGTCGCGCGTACCAATCCGTGAATTCGCGGAATCGCAACGCCGCCGACTTGTCGGGCGAAGCGATGCCCGTCGCCCGGTAAGTGATCTTTTTACTAACCAGCTCCAGCGAATTGGTTTCCGGAACAAACGTGACCTTGAAGGTGGGAGCCACCAAATCGTGTCCGTGTTGGCTCGCACCAATCGCCTTGATCTGAGCACTAAACTCGAGCAGGTCCTGAGTTTTCACATCCGCACGCCGCTGATTCTTCACGTCGAGCAGGTTAATCTCGCCCTTTTGCAGATTCAGGATCGTGATTTCTTCCGAACCCTTCACCGTAAAGTCGTAAACCACGTTATCTTTAAAGAGCGTGAGATGCTCCGAGATGGTTTCCTGGCGATCCTCGACGTAAACGTCGGTATCGACTCGAAAATCTTGAGCCATGACCACCACCCAACAGAGCGAACACGACACCCAGGTAACGAAGGTTGCCAACAGGTTCCGCCAGCACATGTTTTGCATCCTTGCAGACAGCCAATCGGGGAAGCCCAGAACATCTGGCTTCAAGAGATTTTCGGGAGGATAGGCAACGGTGCGGACGATGTCTACGGCAAAGTTGGAGCGATTCCTACAGCACGGAGATTCGATGTGTCATCGGTAAAACGGATACTAGTTACAGGGGGAGCGGGTTTTCTCGGCTCCCATCTCTGCGAGCGCCTGGTCGAGGACCGGCACGATGTGATTTGCCTCGACAACTTCTTTACCAGTCAGAAAGCCAATGTGGCGCACCTGCTGGACCGGCCCAACTTTGAACTCGTACGCCACGATGTAACCGTCCCCGTATGGTTGGAAGTGGACGAGATCTACAACTTGGCCTGCCCCGCCGCCCCGACCCGTCGCCGCCCGCCTATCACGCTCGCCAAACGACATCTCTCT
>JBGTHH010000518.1:0-6145 GCA_041746275.1 Pirellulaceae bacterium
CTCAATTCAACATTCGGGACTGAGTTTAGTCAGAAGCGTACGACCGGCGTTTTGTAACGCGAAGTCGATGTTGTATCTTCCGTACACTTCGGTGCCAGCCACGAAGCAGTTCGGCCCCGCCTTCGAACCAAGCGCAATCGAGTTGGCGATCAAGGCGACGGTCGCGGCTTCCTTACTATTCTCCTGTGCAGTGTCAGGTTCTGGCACGACCAACGCGCGACTCCAATCCGACGCGGGGCGGTGTGTAACTCGCCGCAGGTCGATTAGCCAGCTTGGTTGGAGAGTTCGGCATCTTCCGTGGAGCACGACGTCGCGGGAGGATCGGAATCCAACATCAACGAGTCCAGAAATAACTTGCGATAGGCCATGGCTGTGCGTCCCCAATACAGCAAGACACTGAAACCGACCAACGCTCCCAGACCCATCAGCAACGGCTCTCCCCAAAAGAAAATGACCGAGGCCAACACGGCGACGAACGTAAAGACCGACACCAGCAATTGCAGTTTCATGACCGTCGACCAATTGCGTTTGGCGTGGCTGGCGATCGCCGTGCGAGCGCTGTCGTTGGCTAGCGAACGCATCGCATGGAGCTTGTCGGACCCTTCCGGAGCGTGGCTGCGCGGCTTGTACTCGTCCTCGTTGATCTTGGGCAGTTCCGGTTGGCGAACGGGCCGGATCGGCTGCGGCACCGACTGATACTCCGTAACGGGAGTCCGCTCCACCTCACACTGCGACGCCCGGGTGACGGGAGCGCCTGAATCCCCCGCGCGCATCCGCTGCATGAGCCGAGCCATGTAGTCTTCGATCGATTCTTCTTCCTCGACGGCCGGCGCGACAGGAGCGGGGGAATGCGGCATCACCGGACTCGTGCTGAACTCCATGACCACGTCCGCACCGTCGTCGTCGTCGTCATCCCAATCGGTCGCTTGTCCCAGTCGCGCGAGAACGTCGGCGGTGCTCACGGGTGCTACGGGCGACATCGACGCAAACTCCAAATCCGCCGCGTCATCCGGATCGTCATCCTCAATAGCCGGGTTGCTAAACTGCAATCGCTCGATGGGATCCTCGGCAACGGCGAGTTCGGAAAACGGATAGCTTATGGCCTGACTCAACAATTCTCCTGAGTCGTCCCTGGCAACATCGTCAGCAAGGTCATCAACAAGATCGCCAGCCAAGCCAACCGCGACATTACCGGTTGGTTCGTCAACGTCTGTCGCTTCGTCCGCGCGATACTCGGACATTTCGCACGGCATGTCTGCGGCACGGTTGATCGGGGAATGCCGGAGGGAAATCAACTGCTCGACGGCGGACTGCGCGCGACCGTCGGCCTCTTCGATCTGGCTTTGCAAGGCTTCCCGCTCGCGATGCCAGCTCTGGCGTAGATCGGCTTCTCGCTGTTCTCGCTGTTCCGCTTCGTGGGCGACCGACTCGGACAGTTGTTGCCGGACCTGGGTTAACTCGCTCTCGAAGGTCTCGCGTTCAGCCGCCCACTGTTGACGGATTGATTCATTCTCCGCGAGCTGATCCGCGAGTCGTTGCGTGAGTTGATCGACGGCTTGTCGCAGTTGCTCCGCACATGTTTCGGCTGCCTGACGAGCCGCTTCGCTAGCGAGGTACCGCGACGACTGCTCATCCAGTTGCTCGTCCAAACTACGCCATCGATCGGCATGTTCCTGTAACTGGGTAAGCAGCTCTTGCCGCTCGGCGGTCCAGGCCGACTCTTGTTCCTCGAAGTACCGCGCTCGCTCGGCCAATTGTCTCGAGACCGTGGCCAGTTCGTCGGACGTGGCCGTGTGTGTGGCGAGTGCGTCGGCGTATTCCTGACGAACCGTCAACAGCTCATCACCCAGCCGCCGCACTTCGACCTGCAACGTGGCAAACTCCAGCGAACGAGCTTCCAGCAAAGCTTCTAACTCCGCCTGTTCGTCGGCCCAATGGTGGCGTTCGCTCTCCGTTCGCGCCTGAAGGGCAGCTAATTGCTGAGCCAGCGCTGTGATCGTGGACGAAGTTTCATGGTCGCCTTGGACGGAGGTCCGCTCAAAGGCCTCGTCATCCGTCGCACTTTGCAGGGTCGCAAGCTGGTATTCTAGTCGCTCCAATCGTGCGACATACTCCGCCAGTAGCCCATCTGGCTCGATCGACAAACCTGAGGATTCGCAAACTTCGGACTCGAAAATTTCGTCGACAAGAACTTCCAGTTCGACGGGTCCGATCTGAAGCGGTTCACCAGCGTCGAGGATTTCGTCTTCCAAGAACGCGCCATCGCTAGTGTGCGGCATTCGGACATACCAGCGGACAATGTTGTGTGCGGCACCTCGCAAGATCAGACACTCGAGCGGCGCGACGTCAGGATCTTCGACTCGTAAATCGCAACCCGCCGCGGAACCGACAAAGCACTTGCCGGATGGAAAGTCGACAATGCGTTGGCTGCCCTCAAGCCCTGGCGATAATCGTAGGCGCAGGGAGTGGGGTATCTGGCCCAGCAGGCTCGGCGAGCGGGTGGGTCGAGTCACTAGTGGGGAATCTGGAGTATCAACGGTCGTCATGAGTGGGCATCCCGACGTGGACCAAGTCTGGCATCTAAAACGTCTCGTGTTTCACTTCGCTGCACGGTGCGTTTAGCCCGACGCTACCAGAGGGATGTAGCTCATAGGAGATAGGCAGTCAAAGTGGGAAACGCGATCGAAGGTCCGCGACGGGGATGCGAGTTACGAAATCGCGGTCGTTCTGACAAGAACGGCTGTACCGGTAAGGTGATTTTGCCGATTAACGCTATGCAAACTGTTGTAGCGAATGTGCTGGTTTCTCCAAGATCTGCGTGGTCACCCACGGCGTTCCACAAGTGTCCGTAACGAAAACTACGGAAAGTCGCGGAATTGTCCTTGGCGGCTCGCGTCGGAGCTGGAGTCACAACTTCATACCAAACAACAATTTACAGCGAGATTGACAACTGCGTTCCAGACGCGTTCTCGGGAACTGGCCGAGTTCCCTCCCCAAAGAGCGCGTGTGTTCTATAGTTTGGTTGCCGCAATTCCGAACTGGGTGCGGCAATGGAACACCAGGGAACCAATTACGAGGCACTTCAAATTTCAGGGAGTTCGACACAGGCACAGCGAAGGGGGGCCACCTTCCGCGAAGCTGAACTCGGACCGCAAAGGTGATGTCCTATGGCACGCAAAGATGCAATTTTAACGTTGCGGCAAGTGCTCCTCAAGCGGCGCGATGCTCTGCGCAAAGCGCTGGCGGGAGACTTGAGTCTCCTTAAGGAATTACGCGAACAGACGTCGGGTGACGTCGTCGACTTCGCGCTCGATTCGGCTCAAGACGAGATCAGTTCGCAACTGGCCGAAGTGGAAAGTCGCGAGCTGGCTCAGATCGAGACCGCGCTCGAAGCCATGCGGGACGGAAGGTACGGAGCCTGCGAAGGCTGCGACAAGCCGATTCCCCTGGCGCGATTGCAAGCCCTTCCCTATGCGGTCACTTGCATCGACTGTCAGCGGGAAGCCGAAAAGAGCGGCATGTCAGGCGGTCGCGTGGCCGATTGGAGCCGCATTTTGGATACGGACAAAGGCGACAACGATGTTTCGTTCAGCGACTTGGAAGTCGACGTCCCGTAACCCCTCGGACCTCGTTCGCACAACATGGTCTCGTCGGAGCCGATAGCCAAGCTTCAGCCCAACGAGACCTTTTCTCATGGTCCTGCTTCGCTGACACGGAGGTCAGACGTGAAGTATTCTTTCCGGTGGTCACAAGTTGCCCGACTCGCGGTTTTCTACAGTGCTGTCGCGATGATCGCCGCGCCGCGACTTGATGCACAAGTCGTCGATAGTAGTAGTCTCACTGTGGAACAGCGTGAGGCCCTGTATTCAACCATTGCCGAAGATGCCAGTGCGTTGGCGCTGCAACTCGGTCTTTTAAAGAAGGTGGTGCGGGTTGTGCGACCTACGGTGGTCCATATCGATGCCGTCAAGCCACAAGCGGCCAACATTCGCCCCGGTCGCAAGCCGGTGGAGGAAGCGGGCTCGGGAATCATTGTCGATTTCGACGACAAATTCTATGTTCTGACGAATCGCCACGTCATCGACAATTCGCCGCTCAAGGACATCAAGATCAAGCTTGCCGATGGTCGCGTGATCAATCCCACCACGGTCTGGGCCGATCGCGAGACCGACGTCGCCGTGATGGCCATTGTGGCGGACGACTTGATTGCGGCCCGCGTAGGCGACAGTGACGAAATCGAAATCGGCGAATTTGTGATCGCCTTTGGCAGCCCGTTTGGACTCAGTCAATCGGTGACCTATGGCATCATCAGCGCCATGGGCCGACGCGATCTGAAGCTGGGCGACGGCAGCATTCGCTATCAGGATTTCATGCAGACCGACGCCGCCATCAATCCCGGGAACAGCGGAGGACCGTTGCTGAATCTGCGCGGTGAAGTCATTGGAATCAACACCGCGATCGCCAGTAATTCAGGCGGCAGCGAAGGGATCGGCTTTACCATTCCGATCAACATGGCCATCACCGTGGCTAGACAGTACGTGCAACAGGGGCATCCGGTGCGCGGGTTTTTGGGCGTGAACCTCAATGGCAAGGACTTCAGTCCCGAGTATGCCGCCCGACTGGGATTGCCGCGCGTTCGCGGCGCGTTGGTCGACAGCGTCATCGAAGGATCACCCGCAGCCGAAGCCGATCTGCGACGGGACGACGTGGTGCTGGAGTTTGATGGACGGCAGATCGAAGACGACGATCATTTGATCAAGATCGTCGGCTTCACCCCAGTCAACAAAGACGTCAAGGTTGTCATCTTCCGTAACGGCAAGGTCGTTCGCTTGGAAATAAAACTGGCCGAACGCAACCGCAGCGCCGCCCGACCCTAGTCCGGTACCTACGTGACGAGCCCCGCCGCGGACATGCCGCGGACAATGCAATCCGTGGCGGCGGCGGCATCGATCTCGGTGACCACTTCCATGTTCGGTCGCCACAACTTATTCGCTCGGCGATCAAATACCGTGGCGCCTTTGGTCAGATCACCTCGAGTCTCGACATCTCCCGCCATCTCCACCGTGCGAAACAACTCGGGCTGCAAGATCGTCAGTAGCGCCACGGCGGCATGGAGACGAATGCCCTCCTGACCCAGGATCTGATGATGGGCGCGGAAAGCGAAGGGCATGATCTTCCGTAAGAACGCGCCCGCCCGCGTCGACTCGGCGGGTAGCTCTTCCATCATGTCGAAGGTCAGCGCGACCTCGCGCGTGATATCCAGCGGCACCAAGGTCTTGGTCATCGCCGAGCGAAACACGCTACGCGCACTCAAGGGATCGCAATACATATTGAACTCGGCGGCCGGCGTGACGTTGCCACCCACACCGACACTTCCACCCGCGATCACCACTTGGCTGATCAGCGTGCAGAGTTCGGGATCGCGTTTCAACGCCCGCGCGATGTTGGTCAACGGTCCCAAGCAAATGATCGTGACATCGTCCTCCGCGGCGCGGACCTCGTCACAGATTAGCTTATCGGAGGGATGCTGATGATGGAGTTCGGAGGTGCGAAATCCAGCATTCCCCAAGCCGTCTTTGCCGTGGAGCGCCGTGCCATCCACGGCCGGAGCATCCTCCACGTCGCCCGCGACCCCCACGCGCGGCAAGCGCGGTGGATCGAGCTGTTCGATGATGGTCTGGACATTGCGCGTGGCTTGCTGAGCCGACACGTTACCGGCCGTCGCGGTGACTGCCACGACTTCCAATCGAGGGTCGAACAACGACAGACATAAGACGACTGCATCGTCGATTCCCGGATCACAGTCAATGATCACCTTCCTTGCCATGGTAGGTGATTGTAAGATTCACGCTGAAAAACAACAACGCAGATGTACGGGTCCCTATCCCGGCAACAGGGACCAACAAGAGAATGATCGTCACCATGCAAATTTCTATCCAATCCATCGTCGGTCGCGTTTCGGGGGGCGAGGATCTCGATCTCGACGAGATGGCCGACGTCATTGGTTCGATCATGCAAGGAGAATGGAGCGACCCCGAAATCGTGTTGTTTCTCAACGCGCTACGGTTGAAGGGGGAAACCGTCGTCGAGATCGCGGGAGCCGCCCTCGCGATGCGTCGACATATGACTCCAATTCGGACCAAAC
>JBGTHH010000519.1:0-4285 GCA_041746275.1 Pirellulaceae bacterium
GAGTTCGACAACAACTGCGCGGGCGACATCTCGGAAGAGAAGGATGTCGATCCGGTCGCTTACTTGCTGCGACGAGCGAATGCCTATCAGGCGTATTACGAACACATGCCGCTACGTCGCCGCGCGCTGCCGCACGGGCCGGACCTGCAACTGTATCGACGTGTGGCCTTCGGTCGTTTGGCCAACTTCGAGATGCTCGATACGCGTCAGTATCGCACGGATCAACCAAACGATGATGGAAATAAGCCCTTAACGGGCGCGGTGTTCGATCCCCAGGCGACGATGTTGGGCGACCGGCAGGAACGTTGGCTGATGGCGGGTCTGCTGAACTCCACTGCGCAGTGGAACATTTTGGGGCAGCAGGTCATGATGGCGCGCGTGGATCGTATTCCCGGTGAGGATGCTCGCTTTAGCATGGACCAGTGGGCGGGCTACGATGTGGCTCGCAAACGACTGCTGAGTTTCCTGGCCGAGCGGCAAATTCCCAATCCGATCGCCTTGGCGGGCGACATCCACTCGAACTGGGTGAATGATTTACAAGTCGATTTTGATCGCGAGTCCGATCCGATTGTGGCCACCGAGTTCGTCGCCACCTCGATCTCGTCCGGTGGCAATGGCACGGCCGAGCCGAAGGGATTGGCGGAACTGCTGTCGGAAAATCCCTTTGTGCGTTTCCACAACGCCGAACGAGGCTACGTCAGTTGCACGATCACGCCCGGCGAGTGGCGGAGCGACTATCAAGTGGTGGAATACGTCGATCGGCCCGGCGCGCCGTTGGTCACCCGCCGCTCGTTTGTCGTCGAAGATGGCCAACCCGGAGCCAAACCGGCGTGAGAATCGCCGACCATTCCCGCTCGGCGACGACTTGGAGAGTTGCCCCGATCGGTTTAGAATACGGACTCATAACGCCATGCAACCATGAGGCCCAGCGTGTCCGTGTCGGAAGAACTAACGATCGACGAGTTGTACGAGGATTTCGAGGATCTCGGAGATTGGGATGCTCGTTGCGATTATCTCATCGACCTGGGGTTCAACCTTCCCAAACTGCCTGACGAAGCGAAAACCGACGAAAGCAAGGTCCACGGTTGCCAAAGCAACGTCTGGCTGGTTGCCAACGTGGCCCCGACGGAACCCCCGACAATTGAATTCATCGCCAACAGCGACGCGATCATCGTCAATGGGCTGATCGCCGTGCTCACGGCCTTGTATTCGCATCAGACTCCGGAACAGGTCTTGGCGATCGATGCCCAAGCGGTGTTTACTCGACTTGGACTCGAACGCCATCTGAGCCCGCAACGGCGTAACGGTTTGTACAGTATGGTGGATCGCGTGCGACAATTGGCTGCGGCGGCACTTACCTAACGCGGATTGCGAAATGTGGCGGTGAATCGGTGACGCGACACGTGCGTTGATCGCGTGTTAGGCTATTGGCATCGCGTGGCGGACGCACCCTGCATGAGGCAACCCATGACCTTGACCACCTTTGATGTCGACACGATTCGACGCGACTTTCCCATTCTCCACAAGCCGCTCCCCAAAGGCTTGCCGCTGGTTTATCTCGATAGCGGTGCCTCGGCACAAAAGCCGCAACTCGTGATCGATAAGGAAGTCGAAGTCTACGAGAACTATTACGCCAATGCCTACCGAGGCGTCTATCGTTTTGGCGCGCTGGTCGACGAGGAACTGGAACAGGCCCGCGACAAGGTTCGGCAGTTTCTGGGAGCGGAGCACTCCGACGAGGTGATTTTCACCGCGGGTGCCACGATGTCGCTGAACCTTGTGGCGGCGGGTTGGGGCCGTCGTCATCTACAGCCTGGTGACGAAATCGTGCTCAACGAGATGGAGCACCACGCGAACTTGGTCCCGTGGCAAGAGGTTGCGCGACGGGCCGGTGCCACTTGTCGCTTCCTGCCGCTGACCGACGATGGGCGGCTCGACCTGCAGCGACTGGACGAAGTCATCACGACCAAAACGAAGATTCTCGCCGTGACGGGTATGTCCAACGTGCTGGGCACGATCAATCCGATCGCGGAACTCGCCGCCCGGGCGCACGATGTGGGAGCGATCGTCGTGGTCGATGGAGCCCAGAGCGTGCCGCACGCCCCGACGAATGTTGTTGATGCCGGCATCGATTTCCTCGCCTTTTCGGGACACAAGCTGTACGGCCCCAACGGTGTCGGTATCCTGTACGGCCGCCGCGAACTACTCGAACAGACCGATCCGTTGTTGATGGGGGGGCACATGATCGATCGGGTGTATCGCGATCATGCGACCTGGGCCAGCTCGCCCGCCAAGTTCGAGGCAGGCACGTTGCCGATTGCCCAGGCGATCGCCTTGGGGGCCGCCGTGGATTATGTCAACTCCATTGGTTTCGAGGCGATTCAGGTACATGAGCAAGCCCTCTTGTTGTATGCCTACCTTCGTATCGCGGAAATCCCGGGGGTGCGGATCTACGGGCCAGGGCCGGAAGATCGAGGTGGCATTGTCAGCTTTACCATGGATGGGGCTCATCCCGAAGATATCGCGCAGCTTCTGGATCGACGAGGCGTATTCGTACGTCATGGTCACCATTGCACGATGCCCTTGCACGATCTGCTGGGTGTGAGTGCCACGGTTCGCGCGAGCTTGGCAGTTTATAACACGCTGGGAGAAATCGATGCATTGTTGGAGGCCCTCGAATTTGTTCGTCAGAGGCTGCGACTGGTCTAACTCTGGGACGGTGGATTTCCGCTGGCTGGAAATTCCCCTGGCAAACCATGGCGACGCTCCCGCGAGCGAACTATCATGGGCTAGGTAAATGAACGTCTTTGGTTAAGGATCGTCATGATGCGAATCGGCAAGGGGCAAAACGCAGTCATGCGTCATGACGACGGGATGATGGGCACGGTGCCGCCACGCAGGCATCGAAGTGCGCTTAATCCTCGCAGGTGGGTGGTCTGCCTTCTTGCGTGGAGTCTTGTCGCGCTGAACGCGCTAGCCATGTGTGCCGCGGAATCGTCGAAAGTCTTGACCGCGAAAGTTAGCAATCAACCCAGCAGACTGTGGACGGACGACAGCGGTCGCCACCAGACAATGGGCCAGATGGTGGCGATTGGCCCGCGACACGTCTTGTTGCTCAAGGACAATGCTCGACACTCAACGGTCGAACTGACAAGACTCAGTGTGGCGGATCGGCGTTACATCGAGGAATTTTTAGCCTCGCGCCCAACACGTCCGCCTGCCGACGCAGGAGCGGTTTCGCAGGCCGATTCAGCTCGTGACTCCGACCCAGTTCGTGACTCCGATCAAGCCTCGCTCCCTGCGGTCTCGGGCGATGTGGTCGCCTATCTGTACCTGTCGCGTGGCTTGCTGGAAGGCTTCCGCACACCGATCCAAGAAGTAAGCCCCGTCGCCTTGTCGATCCGGGGTGTTCCCGCGCGAGGATGGTCACGCACCGACGCCCTGCCCGAAATCCAACTCGTCACCGACACGACTCGAGCAGTCTTGGAAATCCCGGTTCGTGGCTCGGTTGAAAGTCGCACGGTTAGTTCGTCTCACCCGGTCGAAGTGTCGGTACATGGCATGACGAACTTCTTGAAGTCCTTTCGGTTGGTCATCAGCGCGAGTGGTGCCGAATTGGAATCGATTTCGCTCGACGCGAACAGTCGATACCAAACCACGGGAATTACCACCTCGATGCGATTGTTTCGACGTCTCGTGCTGCGGATTGCCAGTCGGCGCGTGCGCGCTCAGAAGGCAGCTAATGATCAAGACGCTAGTCGCCAGCAATATGCGATGATTGATCGACAAGTGAGTTCCGCCGCTCAAGCACTATCCGCTCGACTGAATCAGGGCTTGCGATCGGTTCTCGCGGATCTGACCGAAGTGGACGCACTGCGAGATCATCAATTTCACTTCGCCACCGATCCTAATGGTTTGCGGCTAACGATGTCGGCGAAACAATCAACCAACATCACTCCTCCACCTGCCGCTCCGATATCCAGCGTGCCCTTCGTCATCCACATTCACGCGACAGCTATCGATCAGGCCATACGGCAAGATGTCCTCGCGCAAGTCAAACCAATCGTCGAGAAGCTCGCGGCGGACATGCCGAATGCCGCCGCGCCCCTGCGTCAACGTCTGGCCGACGGCCACTTCGACACGACATGGTCCGACGATCAGGCTTGGCTAACGATCACGGGTTCCTTCAAATAGTCACTCGGAGTTGTTCTCGCTCCGACGTTGGCAGGTGTGTTGGGCGACGCGATCGGTACTTCAAGAGAAAGGACCCATCTGGTGTTTTATC
>JBGTHH010000520.1:0-11179 GCA_041746275.1 Pirellulaceae bacterium
TGGGGAATCGATCGTAGAATGCCGTCAGAAAGATGAGGGGCAGGCGATAAGGAAGTAGTTTCCAGTGAGGAATTCCCGCACCCAGCTTGATGGACTGTACGGCCCGACGAAGTGCAGCTTCAGTACGCCGAATTGAGTCGCGCGGCAGCTTGTCAGTTGATTCACTGGCGACTCGCACGGACGGACCACACGTAACTCGAAGACATCTCAGGAACAAATCCTCATCAAGCGTTCCGAATCCAAGATCCGATAAACGGGATACTGCAGATCGTATGGGTTTATCGCCCTCTCCGCCATACAAGGCTTCGAATATCTCAGATTCTCGCATATCCACTCCACTGTTGTTTACGCGAGTAAAAATCAGTCGTAGCAGTTCCTGTCCAGTTCCCTCGACAATATACGCGGGCATCTCATATTCCCGGATGGACTTTCCAAGTTCCAAAGCACGATCAACTAGGTCTTCGCGCTCCACAGAATGGGGCCAGTTGCGAATCCACTTCAGCAATTTGACCGAGTCACCAAGTACGTTTAACGGAATCCAGCCAGCCTCCGGTTTCTTCTTCAATAACTGTCGAAACTCCTCCTTCTCAAGGTCGTACCAAATCGACCAGTAGTCACCCCGCGGTACTTCCTCGCTGCGTAGCAAGGTTGCGGCCAAGGCCGTCACTCGTTGTTGACCGTCGACCACCCACAACGCTGCTGGCTGGTCCGGAGCGTCGATCGCGACTGGTCCGTAGTGCACGACCGAAGCTGTTGCTTCAGCGCGCGAAAGCAAGAGATTTCCGACAGGGAATCCACGACGAATGGAATCAAAAAAATCGATGACATTCTTTGACCGCCACCGAAGCGGTCGCTGAAAGTTGGGGACTCGGAGGCGACCATCTGCTGCTTCATGTAGCAGTTGCTCGACACGATACCCCCGAGCTTCAGGACGTCTGCGGAGAGTGGGTCGGCTGCTGTCGGTAGAATTGCTCATGCTTGATACGACACTCAAAATGCGTCAGACGTTCGTTGTTAGATGTAACGTAACAAATAGCTGTGGTTGCTACTAATAGCGGGTCTGCACTGACGTCGTCGAGCGACAGGAACCGCTTTTCCCAGCGATGGCTTCGAAAGATGGCGTGCCGCGTCCACATGTGGATTAAGCAACGCGAAAAGGCAGGCTGTGTCGAAAAAGATCATTAGTGTTTTGGCAAGCCACACGGGTAGTGATCGTGCTGGGCAGCCAGATCACAGGGAGGCGCTGAGTTCTCTGGCGTATCGTTAGTAATCTCGGCCAGAGGGAGAAACGGGACAACCAGCCACCTTATTAGCTTATCGCCTGTTGTCAGGATCAACAATCGCGAGTTGATGTGCGGGAAGCATCGACGTTCATGTACTCTTCCTATTGTCCGACGCGAGGCGGTTCCGGCTCCTTGTTTCGCACGCCTTCGCGCGAAGATCCTCCGATGAGGGCTTTCACCTGGAGCCCCTCCTGTCGGATTCAGCCAACCGCGTTTCCCCGCGACAATCTGACGACCCGTTCAATCGAGCAACTCCAAGTACTCGACGACGATCCACATGAACCAACGGATGTCGCTCAAGTGGCCCGCATCCGTCAAACCGAGACTTCCGCAGCCGGACCACCGGTTCCATACTTTTCCAGGATGGGAGCAATGACTTCCGCGAGAAAATCATCCACTTGCTCGGGAGCACGCCCGACGAACTGAGCTGGTTCCAAGGCGGCTTGCAGATCGATGCCTTGAAAGGCTTGATCCTGGGCCAAGCGATCGAGCAGGTCATTGGGTAGCCCGGCGTTCTTCACGACGGCCGCGGCCGCCTGACTATGTTGGCGAATGCGCTCATGGAGATCCTGGCGATCACCTCCCGCCGCGACAGCGGACATCAGCAAATTCTCCGTCGCCATGAACGGCAACTCTTCGCGCAGGTTCTTGGCGATGACTTGGGGATAGACCACCAAGCCCGACGCCACATTCTGATACAGGATCAGCACGGCATCGATCGCCAGAAGTGCTTGCGGCAGGATCAACCGCCGGTTGGCACTGTCGTCCAACGTCCGCTCCATCCATTGCGTCGCCAGCGTGTTCGCCGCACTAGCGGGAAGGCTCATTGCGAAACGGGCCAACGAGCAGATCCGCTCGCTGCGCATCGGGTTACGCTTGTAGGCCATCGCGGACGAGCCGATTTGTTCTTCCTCGAATGGCTCTTCGATCTCTTTGCGGTGGGCGAGCAGCCGTAGATCGGTCGCGGTTTTGTGAGCACTTTGCGCGATGCCGCTCAGGGTATCCACGATTTGAGCATCGACCTTGCGCGAATAGGTTTGGCCCGTCACCGCGTAACACTCCGCAAATCCCATCTTCTCGGCGACCGACTGTTCGAGGCGACGAACTTTGTCGTGATCGCCTTCAAACAGTTGCAGGAAGCTGGCCTGGGTCCCAGTGGTTCCTTTGGTGCTACGAGCCTTGAGCAAGTTCAGTCGGTGCTCCAGGTCTTCCAAATCCATCACCAAATCGTACGCCCATAGACATGCCCGCTTTCCCACCGTCGTCGGCTGCGCAGGCTGTAGATGTGTGTAACCGAGGCATGGCAGCGCGCGATATTGGGCAGCAAAGGTCGCCAAGCAATGCAACACGCCGACCAAACGCTGGCGCACGAGTTCCAGAGACTCCCGCAACAGAATCAGGTCCGTATTATCGGTCACGTAGCAACTCGTCGCGCCGAGATGGATGATTCCCCGCGCGCCGGGACAGCAATCGCCATAAGTATGCACATGAGCCATCACGTCATGCCGCAGGCGATTCTCGTGGGCTCGTGCCGCGGCGAAGTCGATGTCGTCGATGTGCTCCCGCAACTCGGCGATCTGCGCCGGAGTGATCGGCAAGCCCAGCTCGTGCTCGGCTTCGGCCAAGGCGACCCACAGCTTACGCCACGTCGAAAACTTGCGTTGCGCGCTCCACAGTTGGCTCATCTCCGTCGATGCGTAACGGGAAATCAGCGGGTTTTCGTAACGATCGTGTGACATGCGGAGTCCTTGACCTGGGAAGGCGATGGAACGAAGCGGCTGGGCGAGCTAACGTTGCACGCGGCCCGAGGCATTTCCGCCCGCGAGCGCCGCGATCTCTTGCTCCGTCACGTAGTTGAAGTCTCCCTGCACGGAATGCTTCAGGCAACTGGCGGCGACCGCGAAGTTGATGGCCGTAGCGGGATCGGCATATTTGTCCGAGTTCAAAGCGTGCAGCAAGCCCGCCGCAAAGGAATCGCCCGCGCCGACGCGATCAACGATATCCCGTATCTCGAACGGTTCATATTCGCCACGGGAGTTGCAAGGCGCGAGAAACGCCTCGTCCCGCGCGACGTCCAACAGCAACGCTCCCCAATTGTTGTGATCGGCCGACAGACTTTCACGCAACGTGATCGCCACCCGCGACACATTGGGGAAACGAGCGACAATCTGGCGAGCAACCTGCTCATAAGCCTGGGCATTGATCTGGCCCTGCGAGACATCAGTCCCGGTGGCGTGAATATCCAAGACATCCGCCGCATCTTCTTCGTTGGCGATGACCAGATCGACATAGGGCAGCAACTCGGCCATGCACTGGCGGGCGAGTTGTTGCGGTGACGTTCCCGGGCACCACGTCCATAGCTTCTTGCGAAAGTTCAGATCGCACGACACCGTGATACCCACGCGGTGGGCTTGCTGCACCAGCGCCAAATTCGCCGCGCACGCGCGCTCGCTGATCGCCGGCGTGATGCCAGTGATGTGCAGCCAGTGGACATCGGCCAGCGCTCGGTCCAGATCGTACTCGCTGGCCTCGGCCAAGCTCGCCGCGCTCCGCTCACGATCGTAGATCACCGTCGAGCCGCGTTGATTGGCTCCTTTCTCGACAAAATAAATCCCCAGCCTGCCCTCCCCTCTCCACAAGATTGAGGAAGTATCAACTCCCAGCCCCGCCAGGGTCGCCACCAGACTCTCGGCGATCGGCTGCCGCGGCAAGGCGGTGAGATACCTCGTCTGGTTTCCCAGCAGGGCTAACGAAGCGCAGACATTCGCCTCGCCGCCGCCCCAGGTCACTTCCACCGAGCCCGGCAAACTCTGTCGCCAGCGCAAGTGGCCGGGCGGTGCGATGCGTGCCATGATTTCGCCAAATCCCAAAAACATCCCAGGGCTCCTACATGTTGGTCAAATCGTCTTCGGCTCGGCCGCCGATTAACTGATCCAAAGCGGCGGTGAGTTCGGCATGATGCTCGATCGTCTGTGCGTAGATGCGACAAATGCGATGACTGAGCGGCGTATTTCGAAACAACTCGTTGGTTGTCAACGGGCGAATGCAATCGCTGGCCGAGTCGTACAGGAAATTCTGGCCACTGGCCGGACCACGCGTGTGAGGTCGGTGAATGTGGCGCGCGATATCGACGCGCAACGGCAACTCCCGCAAGTCGGCGGGCAAACTCTCGCGGATCTTGCGCTCGACCAGCGGCGGATCGCTAAAGATGTTGCTCGTCTCACGATCGTTCTCGGAAAACACCAGATTTCGCTCACATGCCATGTGCCAGGCATATTGCCGATCAAGCAGCTTCCGCCAACGCTTGCCCAACTCGCGTCGTTCCAAGTCATTGCTGCGGAGCCAACGCCCCACGTCGACCAACAGCGACGACTCGGTGAAGTCGCGATACGCCTCCAGGTTTTCCAGCGGATTGCCCGGAAAAAGATGCGGCTTGCTGGCTTGAAACAAATCGGCCAGCGTCAGATCGATCGCCTTGACGGTGCGATGAAAGTAGATCGAGCGAAACAGGTCCGCCTTGGCACTCATGAATCGGACTAACGCGGAAATGCCGCGATCGTGAATCGTCAAGCCACGTTCAGTGAAGAAACTGTAGTGCAGCAGGCGTTCGAGGTCATAGGCCCGCTGGCTGTAGCCCGACATATAGGCGTCGCGGAGCACAAAATCCAGGTTATCGATCGTATAGATGCCGCTAAGCAAACTTCGCAAGACCACCAGCCAGCGAGGTTGGTCGATGGCGTCGTCACCACGCGGACGCTGGATCAGCCAGGCGATCTGACGCGGGTCCAGGACTTCGTCCGCCGCGAGCGTGCTGTTGGGATTGCGACGAATTCCGCGCAGCAACTCGCCCAATTCATCGCGAATGATCACCGCTCCCACCGTCTCGTGCGTCTGACCGTAATCGCTCAGGAAATAGGTGTCCAGGAAGTGCCCAAACGGGCCGTGGCCTACATCGTGCAACAGGCCCGCCATGCGGAGCAGCGACTCGACATAGCCCCGACTCGGCACATCCGGACAGACCTCCCGCAGACTCTCGTACAGAACGGCGACGGCACGGCTAGCCAGATGCATCGCGCCCAACACATGCTGGAACCGCGTGTGCTCGGCGGTAGGAAACACCCACCACGCGGTTTGCAATTGATGGATCTGCCGCAGGCGTTGTACCCAGGGGTGATCAATGATCTCGCGTTCCGCCGTCTCTCCCTCGGCTAACTCTGCCGCCGCGCAAAACGGAATGTAACCGTGGACCGCGTCATGGCTTAAGTTTTCCAGATGATAAGCTCGCATCAGCGGATTATGCCGGAAGCCTCCTCCCGCGCCTAGGATCGGAGCCCAACCGCACGATCCTCAATCGCCACACCATCATGCCAACGGGCAGTGTTGAGCATCGGACGAGGGCCGCATCGACTGGCGCATTCACAGCCGATTCACGGCGTAGAGAGCCGTTGTGTGCGATTTGCGCAGCTAGGAATCAATTCGCGCAGCTTGTACACTGGTTGTCATGACTCCCGACCAATTGCAATTACTCGTGCGCGAGCAAGAAGCCTTTGTCTTTGACAGGATGTTTGGTGCCGTGGAAAAAGTTAGGGAACGTTTAGAGCGCGCGTGTCGAGCGTTGGAATCGGCTGGTGTACCGTATGCGGTGGTCGGTGGGAACGCCGTCGCGGCGTGGGTAGCGACCATCGACGACGGCGCGGTACGGAACACGCGAGACGTCGACTTGTTGTTGCGCGACGAGGATTTGGATCGAGCCACTGAGGCTCTGCGAGCCGTCGGTTTCTATCGCGAGTCGGTCATGGAGACAATCGTCTTTCTCGACGGAGCCCACGGCAAACCGAGCCAGGGCGTGCATATTCTGCGCGCGGCCCAGAAGGTGCGAGAGAGCTACGTTAGCCCGACTCCTCGCATCGATCAAGCTCTGATGATCGATGGCAAACGCATCGTGGAACTGGAGGAATTGGTCCGCATGAAGCTGAATAGCTATCGGCGTAAAGACCAAACGCATCTGTTAGATATGATCGGTGTCGGCTTGATCGACGCGAGTTGGCCAACTCGTTTTGAGTCGCCGCTGGACCAGCGTCTACAATCGCTGTTGGATGATCCTGACGGATAACCGTGTGCTATTTGCTTTCCAATTCCCACACGTGGTCGAAGTCGTCTCGCGGGATCAAGTCAAGTAGTCAAGTAGGTCATGCTCCGCATGACGGAATGCGTTTTGCCCTACCATTGATGACTGAACTACGCTCGGCGTTGTTCAACCCTGCATCCGGCACGCGGAGCGTGCCCTACGGAGCTTGCAAACGCACCTTCGATCAGTGGTACAATAGCGGCATGACTGCCAAGCTTAGCAAAGAGCTGTCCGATGCCCTGAACGCCAGCGGGACGAGTCTGATCGAAGCTGTCGATCCGGCTTCCGGTCGCGTGTATTTCATCGTGGATGGCGACACTCACCGCCAAGCGATGGAAGCGTTGCGGCAACGACAGGAACGCGATGCGATCGCCCAGGGGATTGCCGACATGGAAGCCGGCCGCGGCAAACCCGTTGCTGAAGCGGATGCGTATTTACGTGAGAAGCTCGGTTTTCCCCAACGCACAACGCCATGACATTCCGTGTGATCGTTGATGATAAGGCCATCGACGATATCGAGCGGAATGCTCTTTGGTGGGCAGAGAATCATTCGGCAGCGGAAGCATTGCGGTGGTACGAACTGGCGTTTAAAAAGATCCATTCGCTCGACGAGCTTCCCACGCGACATGCTCTGTCTCGCGAGAATGACGACTTCCCCTACGAGCTTCGAGATCTCTTGTTTGGGCTCTGTGCATGATCGAGTTATCGGGCGGTATTTACGATCGTCGAGAACACGGTTCACGTCCTGACCGTGCAACGAAGCTCGCAGGATGAGCTTCGCCCAGCGGACGTAGCATTTGACCCCGACGAATAATCGCAATTCTTGCTCGTCGCCGGAGCCTCGAGCATACTCCCGCTCGATCCCGCAGTAGGGTGTTGTCCGGGGGAGGGTGTTGTCCGGGGGACACCCGTCCAAGAACGTGACCGCTTACCATGGCCGAGCGAGCAGGACTGGTGTCCCCAGAGGTCTCTCTCCTCAGCAATCAGCCGGGGCAGGATGTCACGGCTACCGACAATGTGGTGGGACGTGAATACCCACGCCCCTCGGGATCCACATAACGCGACCGTCCTGGATTATCGTTATTGCCCGTCAATCGGGACAGAGGTTCCTCGAAGATGGCTGTCCCCAAACCCCATTCCCAATTGGGGATTGCGGAGTGTCTGTTCTTACCTGTCCGGCCAGAAGTGCGTCGAGTCGGGTGGATTCTGCCTTCCATGAACGTCCCCTTCAGGGTCGAATGGTCGGAGGTATATCCCATTCCCAGGGCGTTGCCGCCGAAGGCCTGGGTATCGGGAATCGCGTCACGCATCGGCCCTAAAAGGGCCGTTCATCCTCCGCCTGGATCGTTCCAACTTGCACCGACGTTCAATCGCACACATACCGCTCGTCCCATTCGATCTCGTACTGGCGCAACCACTCTCGCAATTCGTCATGAAACGATTGCTTGGCGTGGTGTTCCGGCTGCCGACGGATGTACTCCCGGCTGGGTGGCACTGTTAAAGCGCGGTCGCACTGGGTGTGCCACTGGCGTCTCGCCAGTGCTCTTCGCCCGTCACTCGTGGTAAGCGATCCAGCGTTGGTTCGCGGAGCGAACCACGACACTCATTTCCGAGCGATCCTCAGCCTCCTGTCATTGGTGAGAGTGTTCTCGCAACTCATGAGCGGACGACGAAGCTGGCACACTCACGTCCCTGACTAACGAAGCGATGCTTGTTCACCAATGGAACGGAAGCGCGAGAGAGTGAGGAATGCGCGGTGTTTGCCTCGCTCACGCGTCGGGTTACAAACGCACAGGTTACGCAGCCGTGAGGCACATCGCTACAATTCGGCTTGCCGCGAATGTACGATGTTGAGGCCGTGAAATGAGGACTGCCATGTTGCCTTCGATTCCCGCAAAAGAGTCACCCGGCCAGAGCCACGCACCCAAGTGGCGAAGCCGATCAAGTGTGTTGCTGACGCTGTGCGTGGTGTTGCTCTTTTCGGTGGAGTTGCAGACGGTCGCGTTGGAGGCTGCCGATCTGGATGCGAGGGCTGGCTGTCGCGGTAGCGTCGGTACACTTGAACAGCCCCAACTCGTCAATCGCCTCGAAATCACCAAGCCGGGCGTGTATGAGAACTACCTGGTCGATAGCCAATGGCAAGGTGGGAACCGGGTGAAGATTACGGCGGACGATGTGACGCTCCGCAACTGCGAGATCCGCCATGCCAGTGGAAATGGCATTGGTGTATTCGGCACCAACGTCATCATCGAGAACTGTCGTATCCACCATATCCTGGCCGGTACTCAACAGCAGCAACAGGATGCCCACGGCATTACGGGTCGATGGGGAAACGTCACGATCCGCAACTGCGAGATTTTCTATACCTCCGGCGACAGCGTGCAGTTCGATCCCGATCGCAGTTCGGCGGGACAGGTGCTCATCGAGAAATGTACCTTCTGGGCCGGGCCCTTGCCTGCGGATGCGGCGGGATTTCGGCGAGGCGAGTCTCCGGGCGAGAACGCCGTGGATACGAAGACCAAGCTCGACGGTCAGCGGTGCCAGCTCACCATCCGCGATTGTTACTTTCATGGCTGGAGCCAGCACGGGCCGATCAGCAATCGAGCCGCGTTGAATCTGAAAGAACATATCTCGGCGAGCATCGTCGGCTGTGTCTTTCAAAACAATGAAATCGCCCTACGCGTGAGAGGTCCGGGCAGTCGTGGCGGAGCCCTTGTGGAGATTCGCGACTGTGCGATTTACTCGGGCCAAGTCGGTGTGCGGATTGAGGATCAGATCCGCGATTTGAAGATCATCCGTCTGGCCTTCAGCGACGATGTCCAGCGTAAGTATCACCTCGCCAACGGCGAACCGGGGCCCGGCTATGTCAATGAAGGCGAACGACCGGCACCTCCCATCGCGGATTTGCTCCACGGGTCGTAACGGTGAGTTACGAACACGCGTCTGCAAGTGTTCGGCCAGGATCGTCGGCGAGGGGGAGTTACGTAGTCGCAGGCAAGTTGCCGACATCTAGGGCGGCTTGGAAACGACCTTGCAGCAAGTAGGTGACGGACAATAATCGCCGCGCGTCCGCGTCGGGCGACAACTCCCAGCGACGCAGGGCGAGAAGCTCGGCGGCGTGGACATCGCCCGCCGCGATCTGTCGCAACCACTCGTCGTTTAGTTGCGAGGCTCGTCGCCCGGCCAATTCCAACAAGCTCAGATCGCATTTACAGCGTCGACACTCCGGCGAGATGGCTTGCCGCGCGCCACAGGTCGGACAGCGAAATGAGTCGAGAGTCGGCATTGGTGGGGGAAACTTCCTGAGAGCCTGTCCGAAAGGGGTCTGTCAATTCTAAAGTTTAGGATTGAAGTTCCCGCTTTAGCCGGTAATTGGCAGCCTGAAGGCTGTACTCCAACCCCAATTCTCAGCATTGACAAAGCACTTGTTAACTTCTGCGGAAAGGAATTATTCCGAGGCGTATCAAGCATCTTCCAAGTAGAACACCAAATCCCCAAGTTGATCAGCGGCCAGAGCAATCTGTTCGGTATCGCGAGTCGCCATCGCCTCTTGCAATCCAGTGATCATCGAACGCATTTCCTGAGCGTCGTCCGGGGCTGCCGTCGCGAGCAATCGACGGGCCTTGGCCAATAGGGACTCCGCGGCGGAAACTTCAGTGCCCCAGTCGTCCTCCAGTTGATCCGGAGCTTCGGTGGACAACCGCGTGGACTCACCAGTGTCGTCCGTATCGGAGTCGTCGAACATCGCGGCCAATTTGGCTTTGGCTTCGTCGCGACTCGAAGCACGAAACCGAGTGATCGCGTTGTCCAACGTCACCTGCTTTTCGAGACCGGTGTTTCGTTCGGCGGCGGTCACGGTCAGAATGCCGTTCAAGTTAAGGTGGAACCGGACCAGGATCTCGCTGCCAGCCTGAGCGTCTTCATCCAACCCGTCCAGAAACAGCTCTCCGACGCGTTCGTTGAAGGTCGCATCGTCGTTCTCGCCCTGATGGACTTCGATCTTGGCACCAACTTGTCCATCGACGCCGGTGTAATAGATCTCCGAGCGGATCGCGGGCAAGGGCGTATTGCGTGGGATGATCGGCGAGAACAGTCGGTCGCTGTACCGGCCGTTCAAATCACCAACGCAACGGACGCCGAGTGTGTGGGGAGTGATATCGACCAACACGGGACCAACGTCGACACCGGCGATCAACGCGCCCTGCACGGCGGCACCCATGGCCACGCACAGATCAGGGTCGATCTCCAAATGCGGCTCGTGTTGTAGTTGGTCTTTCAACATCTCGCGCACCAGCGGAGTGCGACTGCTGCCACCCACCAGGATAACGCGATCGATCCGGTTGGCGGTTAAGTGGGCATCCTCCAAGGCCGCATCCACGCAGGCAATCGTCTTTTCCACCAGGGAGCGAATCAGATCTTCATAGGCGCGGCGATCGATCTCCATGTTCAAGTGCAAGGGAACATCGTCCTTGGAAGCGATGAACTCTTCAGCAATCGTAGTGAAAGCCTCGTCCGACAGTCGCTTCTTAGCCTCTTCCACGGCTTGTAACAACCGGGACCGCGCGGCGGGCGACTCGCGTGGATCGAGGCCATGTTCGTCTTCAAATCGGTCGCAGACGTATTTCAGCAGCAGTTCGTCAAAATCATCACCGCCCAGGTGTGTGTCGCCATGACTCGCGAGCACCTCGACAACGCCCCGCTCGATCTGCACGATCGACACGTCGAAGGTTCCGCCCCCCAGATCGTAGACGAGCAGCAACTCGTTCTT
>JBGTHH010000521.1:0-2757 GCA_041746275.1 Pirellulaceae bacterium
CTCCGCTCGCTGACGCAGGTTTTTCAACGAGGCCTCGACATAACGTAAGGCATCGAGATACGAATCGCCCTCGAAAGAAGGTTCCAGTTTCAGTCGTCTTCCCGACAAATCCTCGATCGACCTCCGCACTCCCGCCAAGCCACCTTGGAGCGTCCGTTTCATCGATTGGTCCATGGGTTTACCGCTCGGCCAAAGCTCCCACACGGCAAACATGCCCACCAGCATGGTCGGGACAAACACCAGCACAACGACCGCCACCGTGGTGGCGGCCGCCGCCAAGTGGGTGCGACCACCGCACCGCGTTAAGAAGAAGCGGTACCACGGTTGAAAAATCACGACCAACAGCGAGGCGAGAAACATCGGCAAGATGAATCCCGAAATCACGCGGTAGAACAAGAAGCCGATCACGGCAATCGCACCGACGAGTACCCCAAACGAGATCATCCGCGCCATCGAGACTACTCCTCTTCCAAGAATCCCAACGCTGTTACTGAGAGCCTGTCCGAAAAGGGGTCAGACCCTTTCCGACGAGGCCAAGTCCAGTGAAATCGACTCGCCTCCAAAGGGTCAGCCCACTTTTCGGACAGGCTCTGCCGAAGATCGAGCGGTATTGTAGCAGACGTTTTCGTATTGTTCGTAAGTACGGTAGCCACCACAATACGCTGCCGCGATAAGGAACTTGTTCGCTCGCGACGGTATTCGTCCGCCCCCGGGGAGTCTTCGTTGGATACGGCAGAAAAAGCCCCAAAACCCCGTGCGATCGTGTGGCTCAAGTCGGCTGTTCGCCTGCTGATCCTTGTGCTCGTAGGTTGGGGTATCGGGAGAACGGCTCAGAACGCGCGGGGCGAGTTCGCGCGCGAGGGGCTCGATTGGAGTCAGTTACATATTGGTTGGTTGGGCCTGGCGAGCCTCATATATCTCATCGGGATGCTGCCATCTTGTCTGTTTTGGTGGAGAATTCTGCGCGCGATGGGACAGCAACCGCGCTTCCTATCCACGCTCCGTGCGTTTTACATCGGGCACTTGGGCAAGTATGTTCCTGGCAAGGCGCTCGTGGTGGTTCTGCGCACGGGACTGATTCGTAGTGATCGCGTCGACACCACGGTGGCCGCCGCAAGCGTCTTTATCGAGACCCTGACGCTGATGGCTGTGGGAGCGGTGGTCGCCGCCGCGATTCTCGGGACATTGCTACGCGATCAACCCGGGTTCTTGTTGCTGGCGATCTGCTTGGCCATCGGCGCGGGTTTGCCCACGTATCCGCCGTTGTTTCGGCGAGCGTTACGCCTGCTGCGCGTACATCGCGCGAACCCGGAGATTGATCGGGCCATCGACGGTCTGGACGCGCGGCTGATGGGAACCGGTTGGGTGATGATCACGCTGGGCTGGGTATGCTTTGGATTGAGTCTTTGGGCCACCATGCTGGCCCTGCCCGATGCGATGCTGAAGCCGACCCTGAATGACCTGCCCTTGCTGACGGCCGCCGTCGCCTTGGCCATGGTCGCGGGCTTCTTGTCGCTGCTTCCGGGAGGCATCGGCGTGCGCGAGTTGATTGTCATTCCATTGCTCGCGCCCCATTTCGGACAGGTTGCGGCGATCCTAACCGCCGTGCTGTTGCGAATCGTCTGGATGGCGGCGGAAGTCCTAGCCGCAGCCGTTCTCTATTTCAGCATCCGCGGGGAACCGAATGGACGTCCTGCTCTCGCCGCGATCGATCGCCGACATCGTTAACTTTTGCTGCTCCACACCAACTCGCGCGGCGACTTACTTGCGAATGACTTCGATGGCCGAGAGCGATGGCAGTTCGGTTCCACGGGGCACGATCTCAATGACCAAGTTCCGCTCGACGGCGACCTCGATTTCGCGAACCATCGCTCGTCCCATACCGCCGGCTTCGCGTGCGACGTCGATCCCCTCCGCCACCAGTTCACCTTGCAGTTTGATATCGAACGGCGCTTCGCCGGGATCGCACGCCTCCAGTTGAGCGAAATGCAGCTTCACGGTGTAGTTGGCCGGTGGGTCATCCGCTCCCAACAGATTTAATTCGCAACGCCGCAAACCGATGACACCGCTCGCGAGCACCCACGGCGTGTTGGCATTCTCGATCTGTACGGAGTCGCTATTGAAGCTGTAGTAGCGTCCGTTGTCGGCCAGTTCGGGCTTGATGTCGAACGTATACTCCAAACGATCCACCGTATTCGGACGCGGGTAGGCGAGCCACAACGTCCCGAATCGATCGCGGCGATCACCGGGGGCTCCGAGATTGATGGCCATGTGCTTGACTGGCACGGCACTGCCCGACAGGCTGGTGATCTTCCAGGTATCTGCTTCTTGACGCGGCTCCATCACGACCGTCGCCGCAATCGAGAACTGGCACACACATCCGGCACTCGCCTCCGGAATCATGAGCAGTCCATTTCCCGGAATCGCGTTAATCCAGCAACCCAGTCGTTGACCGGCGAAATGGCTGACGCCGCTGTCCGAGTAGAGATCGTAGTAGCCGGTGTAACCGCTACGGAAGAAGAGCGTGTTCGGAGTCGCCGTGATCATGCCGCAGTGATGCCCTGGCCGGCTGAACTGCCACTTCGATTCTTCGCCTGTCAATGGATGCTCGCGTTGCTTCTCTTCCCCAGTGCGCAGCGCGAACGACCACGGTTCGGCGATGATCTGATCCTCTACCACGATCGGGCGGCTGCGATAGTTCGCGTCCTTCGCCCAGAGCTTTTCGCCCGTATCGGCATTCAACACGATCAGCCGCCG